>NZ_JBQEQR010000044.1:0-55314 GCF_052037695.1 Vibrio sp. WZ-1
AGCGGGGGCAACTCTGCCAAAATTCACTTAGCCGTGGAAGTGGTGGCCTGCCGATTTGCTTTGATTTATCAGAAGGACAACGCCACGATATAGTGCATGCCGAAAGCTTAGTTGAGCAACTCGATGAAGTTAATACCATCGTTTGTGATAAAGGATATGACAGCGAACCTTTCCGCATTTTTGTTAAGGAGCGTGGCGGAGAAACAGTAATTGCTAAACGCAATTACGGACAAGATATAGACAAAGACAGTATGGATTGGTGTCTATACAAGTATCGTCACTTGGTCGAAAATTCCTTTGGGGAAATTAAGCATTATCGAGCTATTTCAAGTAGATATGACAAGCTAGAAAGGAATTATGCCAGCATGTTATCGCTGGCATTCATGTTAATGTGGCTACCGATGTATTGTTGAACGAGAAATTGCACAGCAAAGATCAACACGCCCTAGACTTGTGATCAAGAGACAGCCCTTTTAGGGGGGTCACACAAAGCCACCTTCTTTAGAAGGTGGTAATTTACTTTTTGAAATTCCAATGTTGGCAAACCCTACTGCGGAGACTATAGTCAATTGGACAAAACAATTGTTCAACCTTTGCAAGTGACACCAAATTTAGTAATTGATATTTAACGGTAATTTTTGATTCTTTGTGCGAGAGGTAGCTTTCAAATCCCTATCTCTCCGCCACTATTAAGAAGCCTCGCTAGAAATAGCGAGGCTTTTTTCATTTCAGCGCAAACTGGGAATGGTAGGGATTTAGTAAATCCCTAGTTGTGCGTAACCCCGAACCTCAGACAATACATAGAAAGCCCGCTGAAAAATCAGCGGGCTTTCGTCGTTTCTGATGCTTGGGAAGTAGCTTAAGACATCTGAATCAACCTCCTAGCCGAACGCGAGCCACAAACTAATCGCCTTTACTCTTCATCTATTGAGAAGTGTTGTGCTAAGCGTATCTCCTCGCTGCAGTATTCAATGTGTATTAGCGCTTCTGAACGCCTTCTGATATTTACTGCCGATGGACATGAGTCTTTGTTTTAGCTTTTACAACAAACGCTATCTTGGGCTCTCTCATCGAACTGAGTACATAACATCAGTTAGTTAATGTATTCAGTTAATTCTCTCTATATCAATCCAATGTAGTTATGTTCTGCGAGTACAGAGTTGCCTTCTTAGTCATACCAATTCCATCAATTATCTGCACATTCTTGTTGGTTAAAATCACTTATAACGGTGTTAAAGATTTTGTAGGTAGAGTAACTAGCTAGCTGCAATCTTTGCCTTGTTCTAAGTGATTTTACCGGCGCAATTTTTTGAACATCTAATTAACGGAATTGGTATCATTTAGATTAAATCATTCTGTTTTGCAGAAAGTGCTCGAGATTGTTTCACGTGGTTCTTAATGACACGAAGAAGTGCCGTTTGGAATGAATGACAGAAGCTTTGATGATTGTTTCTAATGAAGAATAGTCAGCAGAGGGAGCACAGCTTTTGGGTAGTTAGTTGAAGCAATAAAGGGGCATGAGGAATTGCAGGCAATAAAAAAGCCGACAGTTCACTGTCGGCTTTCTACTTCCTGCATCGCTTAGTTGTTTTGAACTAGCGTTAAGGCTTTGCGAGAGACCTCGTGAGCCGCTTTAGTCAGGTTTTGCTTCTCTAGTGTATCTGCTAGGAATGCGTAGTCAGATACATCTGAGTGAAGTTTAAGAGCGACTTCGAACTGTTGCTGTGCTTCTTGCCATTTTTCTTGGCGGAATAGAAAGTGCCCTAGAGCACTGTGAGCAGCCGCATTATCCGGTTCGCGTTTCAATACACCTTCTAAGAACACGATTACAGGGTGGCTGTCTGATAAATTCAGCTCAGGCAGTAGTCGGTATAGTTCAGGTGTTGGATGCTTCTTCAGTGCTTCTTTGAGCACAGTGAAGGCTTCGGAATCGGCTTTACGTGAGATTAGTTCTCGTGCGAAGCAAGCAATGAGGTGTGCATCTTGTTTTACTTTACGTGGTAGACCGTTCCAGTGTGAGATAAGACCTTCACTACCTTGTTGTTGCGCAACTTCGTGTAGCAAACCGCACTGTGCTTTCTGAATCAGCTCCGTTTGCTCTTCCTCTGTTACTAGTTTGGCTTTGGTTAGTTGAGGCATTAGGTCAATCAGCGGTTGCCATAACTTAAGCTGCATGTAAGTGGTTTTTAGCAGGTTAAGAACAATCGAGTTATTCGCGTACTGACCTTTTAGTGCTTGCAACGTATCAAATGCAGATTCGAACTCGTTATCACGAATAAACTGTTTAGCTCGAGTCAGCTCTACCGCCAGGTGCGCATTTTCTTGCTGGCTTGCCAGTTCTAGATACTGGTCACGCTTGGCTTTGTCACCTTGACCTTGTGCAGCCTCTGAAGCCACTAGGTAGCATAGAAGAGGCATATCGTGGTGATTTGCCCAGCGTGTCACTTTCTTCTCTGCACCTTTCCAGTCACCTTCAAGTAGCTTGATGATGCCTTCGTTGGTGTAGCGACGAGAGCGACGCATTTTGCGCACGCTGAAGTAGTTCCAAGTGCTTGAGCTTGCGTAAACCACTTTCTTGACTGCGTATTCTAAGAAGAACAGTGCCGCCAATGCTGCAATCACGAAGATCACTAGGGTGGTTACGCTCATCTCAATGGTTTTGTTCGCGATTGAGATCAGGACATAACCCTGCTGACCTGAGAATTGAGTGCCAACGAATAAGCCAGCACCAAGAACAACAAATAGGAAAATAAGACGAACCATTACTTATCCTCCGTACCTGTCATTGTGGTTACTTCACGGCGTAGGCGTTCACGAATCACGTCTGAGAGTTGGTTTTGGCTTTCTAGTTTCGCAGGATATTCAACTTGAATGTCTTGCTTGCTCAGCTGGCTCAGTGTTTTGTTGAACTCCTTCACCGAGTTGTCGTCTTGGTTGAAGAATGCCATTGCCCACTTATCTGCCGTTTCCAAAGAGGTGGTGTAGATTTCGCCTTGCTCTTGGTAAACCGCTTTAATTGCCGTCTCTAACTTCGCTTTGATGTTTTCTTTCAAGTAGAAGTGTTGTTGTGGGGACAATAGAGGGATTACGTTGCCGTCACGAGTACGGAAGGTGATGAAGTTTTCAGAGAAGTCTTTCAATGACGTCATCAGATTATCTTGCCAGTTTGCAATGTCTTCAGACACTTGCTGCTTTTCTACCGCTGCTGCTTCTGGAAGCAAAGCATTCGCTAGTGGTAGTTTGTCGACTTGCTGTTGCAATGCGGTGAGGCGCAATACCAACCCATCACGGTCTACCAAAGGTACAACACGTAGCTTAGTAATGTCGTTTGCCATTGCTTTACGCAGACCGACTAGGCTTGGATCGTTCAGCGCAGCGATGCGTTGGTCCGCGCTTTCCATCAATTGAGTCGCGCTTTCTACGTCGTGCTCTAGGAACAATTTACGACCTGCTAGTTTTACGAGATAGTCAGCTTCTGCCAGTAGCCAGTCGTTTGGACGACGACCCTTCACATCAGCAACTGCCAGTTGTAGGCTTTCGATGCTCTTTTGTTGCTGACCCAGTACCACTTCTGCTTTGTGAGTCACAGTGGTCGCTTTCTCAATGGTCTCTTGTTTTACTTGGCTAAGCTCCTGTTTCATCGCTGATTGAGCTTGCTCTAGTTGGCTTTGAAGCTGAGCGATCTGAGTTTGGTATTCAGATTGCTGCTCAAGCATTTTGTAAGTCAGACCACCACCAAAAATCAGTGATAAGACGATTGCAACAGTACCCAGCTTCACGCCACGTTTGCCTTGCTTCTCTTCAAACTCAACTTTGTTTGGTTCTGCTGGTTTGGTTGACTCAGCAGGCTTTGATTCTGCATTACTCGGCTCAGATTCCTTTTTAGGCGTGTCTTTTTCAGCTAGCGGTGCCGATGTGGTTTCTTCGGAAAGGTTTTTATCGTTATTCTTTTGGTCGTTATTTTTACTTGTCATGCCTATATCCTGTGTAGCTAGGGCTGGAGAGCAGCCAGTAGTTCTTGGTTGGATGCGCTTCCTGTGCACCTGACCTGAGTGAAGCCCCTTTGAATTGCGATGTCAGCGATTCGCTGACTGGGGATATACAACTCTTGTTGATTAAGCCAAGCCAATTGCTCTGGCGTCAATTGGCTACACAAATAATCCAGTTGTTCACCACTGGTGACGATAATCTGGTCGATTTGCTGGGTTTTCCATTGTGAGACACAGCTTACTGGATCGAATGGGATAAATTCTCTCTTATAAGTCTCACAATAGTGAACTTTTGCTCCACGTCTCACCAATGCATCTTTTATCAGCTCTCTTCCACCATTACCGCGAAGAATAACAATGGTTTGCTTATCTACATTGTTTAACTCGGGAAGCTGCAACAAGTGCTCACTATCACTGACTTGGGGATAGTGTACTTTCTGTTGGGTGCATTTGCTCAAATAGTGTGCTGTTTTTTGACCAACGGCAAGGTATCGAGCCTGCTTGGGCCATGATTTAGCATTGTTAAGCAAGATTTGCTCAGCGCATTGCACCGCATGTTGGCTTACCGCTATGATGATTTGAGCAGTTTTGATGTATTTGGAGAGTTGTGTGTCACTGAGATCGGCGACGATGTCGATCAATGGATGATGAATTGCAGTTTTTCCGTGCCTTTCGAGTAGAGAGCAAAGCGCACTGCCTTGCTCTCCCGGACGAGTGACCAACACTGCCATGATTATTCGTGGTCTGCGTACAGTTTGGTTAGGATGTCGCGCGCACCGTTTTCAAGTAGCTCATTAGCAAGTTGAACACCAAGTGCTTCGGCATCATTGCGGTGACCACGAATCTCACCGCGTACAATTAGGCTGCCGTCTGGTTCACCAACCAGTGCGCGCAGCCAGATGTTGTCGCCATCAAGCAGCGAGTAACTGCCGATTGGTACCTGACAACCACCTTCAAGAGTGAGGTTCATTGCGCGCTCACAGCGTACACGGTCTGCTGTATCTTGGTGATTTAGTGGCTCAAGCAGCTTGAGTAGACGTTCGTCATCCACGCGACACTCAATACCTACTGCTCCTTGACCTACTGCTGGCAGTGATTGTTCAGGCTCGATAAAGCTACGGATACGCTCTTCTAGCTCAAGGCGTTTCAGGCCAGCCGCTGCAAGAATGATTGCGTCGTATTCACCTGCATCTAGCTTACCTAGACGAGTACCTACGTTGCCACGCAGCTCTTTGATAACTAGGTCTGGGCGGTATTCTTTTAACTGACACTGACGACGCAGGCTACAAGTACCTACAACTGCGCCTTGTGGCAGTTCATCAATGTTGTTGTAAGTGTTAGATACGAACGCATCACGTGGGTCTTCACGTTCACAAATCGTCACCAAGCCAAGACCTTCTGGGAAGTCTACTGGCACATCTTTCATTGAGTGCACCGCAAGGTCTGCACGACCTTCAAGCATTGCCACTTCTAACTCTTTAACGAATAAGCCTTTACCACCGACTTTTGCTAGCGGCGTATCCAAAATGATGTCGCCTTTGGTCACCATAGTGACGAGTTCCACTTCAAGGCCTGGATGAGCGGCTTGGAGGGCATCTTTTACGTAGTATGCTTGCCATAGAGCAAGCGGGCTTTTTCGAGTTGCAATGCGAATTGGCGTAGATTGTGTCATGGTCTTCTCAATGCTGTTTTAGTTTTGCTTAATCCTACCACTCAACGCGTGAAAGTCTTAATGTTAGTTGGGCTTCTCTGGGAGGCAGAATTGGAATTACATGACGTTATGAAAATAGTGTGACTAGATTCTCATTTAGACTAAGGACTATTATTAGTTATAGGCGAATACAAGCGACACTACGGCGCTATCAATTTTTGCGACTAGTGTGGGGTTTTTAGACCACAACTATTTGCGGGTGGAAATCTTTACCAACTCTGATGAAAGTGTTAAATTGATCACGTTTTTAGGCCATTTTGGTTTAAAACATCAGCAGATTTTCGTGATTGTTCAACCAAGGAACTTCCCTTGCAGGCTTACACCCAAAAACTCATTCAGCGATTAGATAATCTTAACCAGCAACGTATTGATCGTGCGCTGGCGCTTATGGATTCGCAAAGCCAGCAAGTATTCCACTTGATTCCTGCCTTGTTGAACTACAACCATCCTGTGATTCCTGGCTATTACGATGCCGATGTACCTTATGGTGTATTTGGTTTTGAGTTGAATCAACTTCAGCAACAATTCCTAGAAGATACTCAGTTAACGATTGGTCAGCCGCTCGAAACCGCTGAGCGACCAGCGATCCTTGGCTTGTATACCATGGGTAGTACATCGTCTATTGGTCAAAGCACTTCAAGTGATTTGGATATCTGGGTATGTATTTCTCCCCAGATGGATAACGACCAGCGTGAACTGTTGACTAACAAATGTTTGCTGATCACCGACTGGGCGCAAAGCCAAGGTGTCGAGGCGAACTTCTTCTTGATGGATGAAGAGCGTTTCCGCAGTAATCATTCAGAAGAGATGACCGGTGATAACTGTGGCTCTTCTCAGCATCTTTTATTGCTGGACGAATTTTACCGCTCCGCTGTGCGTCTCGCAGGCCAACGCCTGTTGTGGCAAATTGTGCCACCAGAAATGGAAGAGTGTTACGACGAGTATGTTGCACAGCTCTGTAAAGATGGCTACATCAACTGTGATGAGTGGATCAACTTTGGTCAGCTTAACCGCATTCCTGCTGAAGAGTACTTCGGCTCGAACTTGTGGCAGCTGTACAAGAGTATCGACTCTCCATACAAGTCGGTGTTGAAAGCGATCTTGCTTGAAGCTTACTCGTGGGAATACCCGCATACGCAACTTCTTAGCATCGACACCAAACGCCGCTTCTTTGCCCACGAGCCTGACTTGTACGGCATGGATGCGTATTACTTGATGCTAGAGAAAGTAACGCGCTATCTAGAGCGAATCCAAGACGACACACGTTTGGACCTAGTTCGCCGCTGTTTCTACCTTAAAACCCATGAAAAACTGTCTCGTGAACCTGATGTAGGCTCCGTGGCTTGGCGTCGTGAAGCTTTAAGCGACATGATTGCGAAATGGGATTGGGATGAAGCAGTATTGGCAGAGCTCGACGATCGCCGTAACTGGAAAGTAGAACAAGTGAAAGTCGTGCACCATGCGCTGCTGGATGCTTTGATGCAAAGCTACCGTAACTTGATCCAGTTTGCGCGTCGCAATGATATTACTTCAGCAATCAGTCCCCAAGACATCAGTATTCTTGCGCGTAAGCTGTATGCCGCATTCGAAGTGTTGCCGGGTAAAGTGACATTGCTTAATCCACAAATCTCACCTGATTTGCACGAGCCCGACTTGAGCTTCATCGAAGTGAAAGAAGGGAGTGTGAACAAATCAGGCTGGTACTTATACAAGCAACCACTGATCGCGCATCGCATTCTTGGTCAGCCTTGTCTTGAACACCATGAATACTTGAGCAAGCTGGTTTCTTGGGCGTTCTTCAATGGTTTGATTACAGAATCAACCCGTTTGCATGCCGTGGTGCGTGAAGCGCAGTTAGACATCGATAAGTTCTACCAAATGGTGAGCGACTTGCGTAACACCTTCTCACTGCGTAAACGTCGTCCAACCATGCAAGCATTAGCGAGCCCGTGTGAAATCAGCCAAATGGCGATGTTCATCAACTTTGAAAATGATCCAACGGCGGCATTGTCTGGGCGTTCACTCAAGGTGGATGTGAAGAATACCGATATCTTCAGCTTTGGCCCTGAGCAAATTAACTTAGTCGGCAGTGTCGATTTGGTTTACCGTAACTCATGGCACGAAGTGCGTACGCTGCATTTTAAAGGCGAAACCGCAATGCTGGACGCGCTGAAGACTATTCTTGGCAAAATGCACCAAGATGCAATTCCGCCAGAGTCGGTGGATGTGTTCTGTTACGCGGAAAACATGCGTGGCGTGATGCGTAATATGGTTTACCAACTCTTAGCAGAGTGTATTGATTTACGTTTGAAGCCCGTTGAACAAGAGAAACGTCGCCGCTTTAAAGCAATGCGTCTTGGGAACCAGACTTATGGCTTGTTCTTTGAACGTCGTGGCGTATCGGTGCAGAAGCTCGAAAATTCAGTCGATTTCTACCGTAGTATCTCAACCAACAAGTTGAAAGGCTCACCGCTATTGATGCTGGATCGTGAGCAAGAGTACCAACTACCAGAAGTAGTGGATGGCTTTGCGAGTGAAGGTTTGGTGCAGTTCTTCTTTGAGGATACCGATGACGGTTTCAATATTTATGTATTGGATGAGTCAAACCAAGTCGAAGTTTACCACCAGTTCAGTGGTTCAAAAGATGAAATGATTGCGTCGGTGAACAGCTTCTACACCTCGGTGAAAGATGACAGCCGTGTCTCGTCGAAGTTTATTAACTTTAACTTGCCGCAGTACTACCAAATCATTCATCCGGAAGAGGGTAATACTTACATTATCCCTTATCGTAATGACGGTTGTACGCCAACTCGTACAACTAAAGCAGTAAACGTATAAATATAACAAAAGAGCACCGGGGTGCTCTTTTCGTTTTTTGTGGTTGGCTAGCTAGAAAAGCAGGTGGCTTATGCCCAATCTATCGCTTCGCCGGCATGCTTCTCACACTCTTCTTTTACCATCTCAAATAGCTCCATGCCTGTTTTAGAGCAGGTCCATTTGCTATCGATAAGCTTGAAGTGGAAACCACCTGACTTCGACGCTAACCAAATCTCATGCATTGGCTCTTGGCGGTTAATGATGATTTGGCTGCGGTCTTCAAACTCCAATGTCATAACGTTACCAGACACCTCGTAATCAATGTCTGCGCCTGATTCATCGATGGATTCTTCGATGATTTGCATCTGCGCATCCACCAGTTGATGAAATTCAGTATCGTTCATCCGTCTATCCTATTGCTTTTCTTGAGTGTGGTGCGATTATAGGGGGCATTGAATCAATAATCACGATATGCAAAATGAAAAAACTACTTACTGTGTTGTTTGTGATGGTGGCTGCTACCTTAGCTGGTTGTGGACAGTCAGGGGATCTTTATATTCCAGATGATGCTCAGAAGAATGAGCAATCACAATAACGAATTTATAGCATCATACATTTAGGGTTTAGCAGTCGAATTAATTAAGGGAAGCGAATTTTGGATTACTTCAACTATCAGGATGATGGCCAGCTTTGGGCCGAAGACGTCTCACTCCAAGCTCTTGCCGAGCAACATGGCACTCCTCTTTATGTTTACTCACGCGCGACGCTAGAGCGTCACTGGAATGCGTTTGATAGCGCAGTGGGTCAGCATCCTCATCTTGTTTGTTATGCAGTAAAAGCAAACTCTAACCTTGGTGTATTGAATGCACTAGCTCGTTTGGGTTCTGGCTTTGATATCGTTTCGGGTGGGGAGCTTGAACGTGTTATCGCCGCTGGCGGTGATGCTAAAAAGGTGGTGTTCTCTGGTGTCGGCAAAACACCAGCAGAGATGAAACGCGCGCTGGAGCTGGGCATTAAATGCTTCAATGTGGAATCAGAACCTGAGCTTGAGCGCTTGAACAAAGTTGCGGGTGAGCTGGGTGTGATCGCACCGATTTCTCTACGAATTAACCCTGACGTAGACGCAAAAACGCACCCTTACATTTCGACTGGTCTACGTGATAACAAATTTGGTATTGCTTTTGACCGTGCACCTGCGGTGTATCAATTTGCCCAGAGCCTGCCAAACCTCAACGTGCAAGGCATTGACTGCCACATTGGCTCTCAGTTGACAGAGATTGAACCTTTCATCGACGCTACAGACCGTCTACTGGCTCTGATTGATGATTTGAAAGCACAAGGCATCAATATTCGTCACCTCGATGTAGGTGGTGGCTTAGGTGTGGTATATCGTGATGAACTGCCACCACAGCCTTCTGATTACGCCAAAGCACTGCTAGGTCGTCTAGAAAATCATCAAGATCTGGAATTAATTTTCGAACCAGGCCGAGCAATAGCTGCTAACGCAGGTGTCTTGCTCACGCGTGTAGAGTTCCTTAAGCATACAGAGCACAAGAACTTTGCCATCATTGATGCGGCAATGAATGACTTGATGCGTCCAGCACTTTACCAAGCATGGCAGGACATCGTGCCAGTTTCACCACGAGAAGGTGAAGCACAAACTTACGACTTAGTAGGGCCTATCTGTGAGACGGGTGACTTCTTGGGTAAAGATCGAGCACTAGTGCTGCAAGAAGGTGATCTACTCGCGGTTCGCTCAGCTGGCGCCTATGGTTTTGTTATGTCTTCGAACTACAATACTCGTACCCGAGCGGCGGAAGTGATGGTGGATGGTAATCAAAGCCACCTTGTTCGCCAACGTGAGGAGCTGACCAGTTTGTGGCAGCTGGAACAGATTCTACCGGAGTAACACACAACAAATGCATTTCCACTTTTCCAAAATGCACGGTTTGGGTAACGACTTTATGGTCGTCGACTGTATCACCCAAAACGTGTTTTTCTCGCAAGATTTGATCCGTCGCTTGGCGGATCGTCACACGGGCGTTGGTTTTGACCAATTACTCGTGGTTGAAGCGCCTTATGACCCAGAAACTGACTTTCACTACCGTATTTTTAATGCGGATGGCAGTGAGGTTGAGCAGTGTGGTAATGGCGCTCGCTGTTTCGCGCGTTTTGTGCGTTTGAAAGGACTAACTAATAAGTACAGCGTCAGTGTTAGCACCAAGAAAGGTAAGATGATTCTTGATGTGGAAGATGATGGTGATGTGACGGTGAACATGGGCGTACCAGAGTTCGAACCGAATAAGATTCCTTTCAAAGCAAAGCAGAAAGAGAAAACCTACATCATGCGTGCCGGCGAGAAAACCCTATTCTGCGGTGCAGTGAGCATGGGTAACCCGCACGTAGTGACTGTGGTTGATGATGTAGATACGGCTGATGTGGAAACACTTGGTCCTCTGCTTGAATCACATGAACGCTTCCCTGAACGAGTGAACGCAGGCTTTATGCAGGTTGTGGATCGCAATAACATCCGTTTACGTGTGTATGAGCGTGGCGCAGGTGAAACTCAAGCTTGTGGTAGTGGTGCGTGTGGCGCAGTGGCAGTAGGCATTCTGCAAGGTCTACTTGATGAGAACGTGAAAGTATCGCTTCCGGGTGGTGATCTACGTATTTCTTGGCAAGGGCCGGGTAAGCCACTGTTTATGACTGGCCCAGCAACTCACGTATTTGATGGTCAGTTGTCGTGCTAGTTGAAGAACAAGAAAACCAAATGTCACAAGTCGAAGCAGATGCCCTAACAGCAGAAGTTGTCGCCCAGTATTTGAAAGACCATCCGGACTTCTTTGTTCAGCGTCCGGAACTGATTGATCGTCTATCAATGCCACATGCGGATTTAGGTACGGTCTCTTTGGTTCATATCCAAATGAACCGCCAGCGTCAACGCATTGAAGAGCTGGAAGAAGAGATCACCACACTGATGTCGTTGGCGGCGAACAATGATCGTACTTTCTACGAGTTCATGGATCTGCAAGGACAAATCCTAAAGTGTGGTGACTTTAAGCAAGTGATCAAAGCTATTGAACTGAAAGCCAAAGACCTTGGTTTGAGAGCTTATGTTCGTTTGTTGAGTCAGTGCGATGCATCGACTCAACTTAGCAAGGAAAGTTACCAACGCTTTGCCACTAACCACCTAAACGGCAAAGAAGCGTACCTAGGTCGCTTACGTAAGGTGGATCGTGAAGCTTTGTTTGGGAATATGAATGTTCCAGAAATGGGTTCCTATGTGGTGTTGCCACTCGTAAAACAGCAGACGCTTGGCGTTTTAGCGTTTTCTAGCGAGGAGGGTGGCCACTTCCAACCAGATATGGATACTCTGTTTTTGCGTCATCTATCCTTGGTAGTGGCACATCTCGCTCAAACATTGGTATGGCAAAGTCACAATGACGATAACTCCCAACACTCCTCTGCCAACTAGCCTTCAAAAGCCTCTTGAACGCTTCTACGAATTCCTGCGAAGCGAAAAGGGGCTTAGCCTGCACACTCAACGTAACTACAAGCAGCAACTGGAAACCATGGCTCACCATTTAATGGAAATGGGCTTGAATGATTGGTCGCAAGTTGATGCTGGCTGGGTGCGTCAGTTGGCAGGTAAAGGCATGCGTGAAGGCATGAAAGCCAGCAGCTTAGCGACTCGCTTGTCTTCTCTACGTAGCTTCTTTGATTTCCTAATCCTGCGTGGGGAAATGTCAGCCAATCCCGCTAAAGGGGTATCTGCGCCACGTAAAAAGCGTCCATTACCAAAAAATTTGGATGTGGATGAAGTTAATCAACTGCTCGAAGTGAATGAAGACGACCCGCTAGCAGTGCGTGATCGCGCCATGATGGAGTTGATGTACGGGGCAGGTTTGCGTTTGGCTGAGTTGGTTAGTATTGATGTTCGTGATGTTCACCTCAGAAGTGGTGAACTGCGAGTAATCGGTAAAGGTGATAAAGAGCGCAAAGTACCGTTCTCTGGTATGGCAACCGAATGGGTCGGGAAATGGCTGCGTGTTCGTGGTGATTTAGCCGCATCGGGAGAGCCAGCCTTATTTGTCTCCAAATTGGGTACGCGAATTTCACATCGCAGCGTGCAAAAGCGCATGGCTGAATGGGGGCAGAAGCAGTCGGTGGCGAGTCACATCAGTCCGCACAAACTGCGCCACTCGTTTGCGACACACATGTTGGAGTCGAGTAATAACTTACGTGCGGTGCAAGAGCTATTGGGTCACGAGAATATCTCGACCACGCAAATCTATACTCACCTAGATTTCCAACACTTAGCGCAAGCCTATGATCAGGCGCACCCGAGAGCACGTAAGAGAAGCGACGACAAGTCCGATTAACTCCAAGGAATACCATGAAATTCTACCGCCGCATTGCGTCTGTAAAGGCGATGACGTTTGACCTTGATGACACCCTCTATGACAACTATCCAGTGATAGTACGAATGGAGCGTGAGCTGTTGTCTTGGCTTAAACATCATCATCCGGCGGTGGCTCATATGGACAAAGCCGATTGGTTTGCACTCAAGCAACGTGTCGCTGCGCAACAACCTGAGCTAAAAAACAATGTCACGTTGTGGCGCTTGGTGCAGCTTACTCAAGCCTTCTACCAAGCTGGTTATGATGCCGCCGCCGCACATGCAGCTGCGCAAGCAGCAGTCGATGTCGCTTTGGATTGGCGTAACCGTTTTGAGGTTCCACAGCAAAGCCTTGATGTGCTTGCTGAACTAGGACAAGAAATCCCGTTGGTGGCCATCACCAACGGCAATGTGGATATAGACCGAATTGGTCTCACGCCTTATTTCCAGAAAGTGTTGAAAGCAGGACCAGATGGTTGTGCGAAACCCGCTCCGGATATGTTCACTAAAGCACAACAGTATTTGGATTTACCAGCCGAACATATTCTTCATGTTGGCGACCATTTAGTCACCGATGTTCAAGGTGCGAAGCAGTCGGGCTTTGCTGCGTGTTGGTTTAATGATATGAATAAAAATGTCATTAAACAGCCTCAAAGTCGTGCGTTACCCGATGTCGAAATCAGCTACTTACAACACTTGCTCACACTTTTGTAACGACAATCGCATTAATGTATTGAGTCTTTAATATTAGTCTGGTCAAGCCCTATAAACCCACGTAAATTACTAAGCTAACAGTAAAAATGTCCTTTCAATAATACTAAAGGACGATAAGCGATAGGGTGTCATTTCAATACATGCGAACTTATTCTCAGTTGATTCATGACCAGAATCAGCTCAATGATTTTTTAGGCACAATTTCGTGGCAAACAAGCAAGCAGTACTTGGTGCAGCTACTCTCTACGCAATCGCGAGAAGAAGCGACCAGTTTTGCTCAATGTTTGTTGGAAGTTGTACCTCATGCGCATGTTATTGGTCACAGTGCCCGAACACTGATTTATTCAGGCGATATATTTACCGATGGTAGTTTGCTAATTGTGAGCGAGTTGGTAGACACAACACTTACCTCTGCTGTTCAACTCTACTCTTTTTCTCCCGACATTGATGGTTATGATTTAAAACAATCACTTGCTTTGCGTGATAACTCAAAAGCCATTATCAGTTTCTCTGTCCAAGTTGAACGTCGTGATTATCCCATTTATCGAAGCTTTTCTACTGATGATCCTTCTCTATCGGGGGGCTTAGCACAAGCGAATGACGATGGTTGCTGGGTTCTGTTTCAAACTGAGTGTTACGAATACGCTGCTGTGGCAGTTGCGATGCATAGCGAGACACTTAAAACGTGGACCAATGCTTATTCGGAGTGGAATCCTGTAGGTATGCCTCATCAGGTCACTGAAGCGAAAGGAAGTCGGCTGTTTAAGTTGGGTAACAAAACGGCTTACGAAGTGTATAAACGATATCTTTCAGATGGACGTGAACTGACGTTTGGCCAGTTGATTAATTTCCCTTTATATCGTGAGTCGGTGGGTAGGAAAGAAGTTTGCGCGGTCGTAGAAATTCATTCTGATGGTAGCATGACATTTGATAAGTCTTGGTGTGTTGGGGATGAAGTGCAGTTTTGTTACAACCATCCTTCATTGACTCTAGAACAGGTGAAGCATGGCGTTCTTGAGTTGATGATGCATCAGCCAGAATCAGTGATGATTTACAATTGTGCATCGCGTTTAGATTTTATTGATGGCAGCTCAGAGGTCAAAGCTTTCGCCGATATTGCCCCGACATTGGGCAGTTATTGTATGGGGGAGCTGCACCGAAATAATGGTCAGCAAGAAATATTGCACCATAGCTTGACCTACCTAGCACTGCGAGAGGGAGATGAGGTCGACTCTTTGAGCGTGCTTGGTGATGAAGTCAGCAGTTCAATCTCTCCTTTGTTTAGCTTAATACGAAATGCGATTAGCGATCTCAATGAAATGAATACTCATATGGAGTATCAACTTGAGAGGCAGGCTCGGAAGTTACACGAGAGCTTTAGGCGTGATACTCGAACAGGCTTAAGAAACCGTGTGGCTTTGCAAGAAGCGTTGAATGCCCTAGATGACGAAGAACACCTGTTGACGTTAAAGCTGCTTAATTTTAGCCACATCAACGAAAAGTATGGTTATCGAGTGGGCGACCAACTACTTAATGACTTATCTCTTCATTTTAGTAACCGTCTACGTAAACGCTTGGGTAAACCTGCCGCCTTGCAGCTGTACAGCATAGGAGTGGGTGAGTGGGCATTTGTGTTTAAAGCTGATGCTAGCAGTGAGGTTATCAAACAGCATTTCACTCGCTTTGCTGATGCGGTTGAACAGACAAACTTTGAGTCACGTGGTTTGCTGAATATTGATTACCTCACTGTCTCACTGTGCGGTGGTTTGGTCAGCCGTCGAGATTTTCCAAATGCCACGACAGATGAACTGCTATTGAAAGCGATAGAGGCCCGCCGAGCTGGGGTGAGAAATAATACTCATATATGTAATGCCAAGGACGTAGAGGTAAATGAAGATGTTCGTAGAGAGCAGCTTGGTTGGCTGAGCTGTGTGAGTCGCGCCATACTGCAACAGAATATTGTTACTTACAGCCAGCCCATTGTTCATGCTTATAGTCATCGACCAGCAAGCCAAGAATGTCTCGTCAGAATTGTTGAGGAAGATGGTTCTATTATTCCTCCTGGACGATTCCTCCCTATCATCACAGACACCCATCTATACACTCGCTTGAGTCGTCATATGATCAGAAATACTTTGGGTTATATGCAGGACAAAGAGGGCGATTTCTCTATTAACTTATCGCCTCAAGATTTTTTCAGTGACAAAACCTTAGCGGTGCTTGAGCGCTCAATATTAAAGCTCAATGACCCTCGTCGTTTAGGTTTAGAGGTATTGGAGTCGGAGCAAATCAAGGACTATGGGCGAATGATTGAGGTGTGTAGTCATTTCAGAAAGCTTGGAGCCCGCATTATTGTTGATGACTTTGGCGCTGGGTATTCCAACATTGATGAGATTCTTAAGCTGGAACCGGAAGTAATTAAAATTGATGGAAGCTTAATCAAGAATATAGACCAAGACCCTAAACAGCGGAAGATTGCTTCGCAGTTGGTACGTCTGTGTCAGGTGTTTAATGCGCAAACTGTAGCGGAGTTTGTTCACAACGAAGCGGTTTGCAATATTGCTCAAGACATGGGTGTTGATTATCTGCAAGGTTATTACTTGGGTGAGCCTACTCGCTTGTTCTAATCCATTCGCCGACTCACGCATTTTGTTTCACGTGAAACCGTATCTACAAAAAACGCAGCGATTAGGCTGCGTTTTTTGTATTGGGGGAAAGTTAGCTTTTGAACTCGTGCCCACTTTTCTCAGCTTGGAAGCGAGGAAGGTATTGGTCAAATAAGCTTAGCATCTGTTGTTGATTTTGTGCTTCACCGAGTTGCCCCAACAGTTGAGCTGCGACTTCGAAAGTGCATAAGTTGCCTTGTTGCTGGTTACGACGCAGTTGATATTGAGAATCGGCTTGGGTGGTTAGGCCCATCATCGCGACGCCTTCTAGCCAACGGCTCTTGTTTATTATCTTGCGCGCTTCTTGCCAGGTTGCATCAACAATGATGTACAGCGGTTGTCTGTTTTGCTGATTACTTTGCTGCTGCACTTGTTCAAGTGTCAGGCTTTCTTCACTTGGGAATAGCAATACTGGCAGCAGGCTTGGATCGGCAAGTGTTTCTAATAACTCCGCTGGTGGCGTTTTTCGGTCCCACACCGTTTGAGTGACATTCAGCTGGCACAGTGTGAGTAGCTTGCCAGTGTTGGTGTCACGTGTCAGCTCATTAGGGTGCATCAACAGCATCAGCACATGTTTACTGTTTAACTTAGGCAGCAGTGAACAGATGCAATTGAACTGAAAGCCACATTGTGGACAAGGCTGTGCCATTACAAGCGCACCCCTTCACGGACGGGGCTGATACCATCGGAGAACAGACGTACGCCGCTCACTTGTTCTTTGCTCGCTGTTGGTGCCAAGCTTGGGTTGATTGGATAGCTCACGCCGGTGTATTGCATCACGTGTTGATTTGGCGTTGCACCGCCTCCACTGACATTAAAAATCAGATCGCGCCAACCATGTGAGGTTTGATGACCAAGCATAATTGGGCTGTGTACTAGCGTCATTCGGCTGTTGAAACGCCACTCTTTTTTGTGGTTTTCAAACACGAGTAGGGTACAACCGCCAGAACCACACCAATCGAGCTGAACGAGCAGCTCTTCATCACCATCGCTATTCAAATCGTAAGTTAACCAACGGTATTGGTTGTTACTCGGGTTGGTTTGATGAATGAAGAAGTAGTTGCGTACTGCAGCGTCCACTTCTGAGTTGAAATCCGCACTGGAAGGAACATCAGCTGCACCAATTGGATCGTTGTTGCGCTCTGCCGCAGGTTGTTCTGTGCCTGAGTTACGAACTGTTGCTGGGTAAAGCACAAGGCCATCATCGGCGATAGGGTAAACGACATTCCCCACTTTTTCTTGTGTTGCTTTTAGTTGATTACCATCTCGCATAAACAAGCGCTCAGAAACGAGTCGCTGCCGTTGATGATGGGTCATCACCACTTGGACTTGCGATGGGCTCAGTTGTTGCCAGTAGCCGCACTCAACCAATGGTGGCTGGCCGTCTGAGTAGCTGTATTTGGTGATGGCACTGTGGTCGCTGTTCAGTGTCATCTGCACTTCGAAGCCTTGTGATTGGGTCGATGTCGCGACGTAAGTATTCACCCACTCCAATGTTGAATCTACGTTGGCAGCCATGCCACAGCCTTGGTAGGTTTTATCGCCATGCTCTAGTCTCGCCTTCCAACCGTAAAGGGAGTCACTCATGGTGTCAGAACACAGGTTTTCGGTCATGTGTAGCTTGCCAGTATCAAGCTGATAGGTTCGCTGGCGAGGTTGCAGTTTGCTGCTGTCGATCTCGAGCGTCTCGCTCGGTTTGCCCATTTGTTGGAACTTTAGTGTGTTGCCTTCAAAGCTGGCGGCCCAAGAAGGTTCATTACCAAAAATTCTTGTTGGTTTGTTAGCATGGTGGCAGCGATGCGGATTTTCTGTGGTGAGGAAGTTTACCTGCTCAACCACAAAGTTAGCATCGAAATCTGCAGAGAAACCGTCGACGCCTGGTGGGTTGAGGTGACCAATCACTTCACCATACATGGTCTGATAAGGTTCATTGGTGATTGCCACTGCACGTTGTATTTGTTGTAGCGACAGTTGTAGCCAGTATTGTTTGTCACTGCCACAAGGTGTGATGTATTGGCTCTCGTGCCCAATCACCACTTCACCACGCAGCATAAAGGTTTGAGGTAAGATGGTTTCCGGCTTATCTAGGGATGCAGGCGGGGTGGTTGGAGTATCTGCATCGGACTGCTGCGGCTGCATGCTGCACGCTTGCAGGACCAGCAGTGTGGCTACTGCCACTGGGTTTTTCAAAGCCTTCATGTTATATCTTCCTCATTACAATCTGCATCGGATGGCATTATGGCATATTGGTTATTTAAAACAGAACCAGATACCTTTTCTATTGACACGCTTCGAACCCAAAAGGTTTCATGTTGGGAGGGAGTTCGTAATTATCAGGCGCGTAATATGATGCGTGACCAAGTTAAATTGGGCGACTTGGTGTTGATTTACCATTCTTCTTGTAAGAATGTAGGTGTGGCGGGTATTGCCAAAGTCACTCGTGAAGCGTATCCCGATCATTTCCAGTTTGACCTAGAGAGCGACTATTACGATCCGAAATCTGCCCCAGAAAACCCACGTTGGATAATGGTCGATATCGAGTTTGTGCGTAAGACCGAGCACTTGATTCCGCTGTCGGTCATGAAGGCGATGCCAGAGCTAGAAAACATGCCACTAGTGAAACGCGGCAATCGCTTATCGATTATGCCGGTGAGTGAAGAAGAGTGGCAAGCGATCCTCGATAAAGAGAAGCTACCAAGTCAGCGATAAAAGAAAAGGGCTGCATGGTGCAGCCCTTTGTGATTTTGTCGATAACCTATTGTTGATAGCCAATACAGGTTATAGCAGATGATCTTGCAAGTAGTGCGCAACTGCATCGTCGGCGTTACTGCCGATCACTTCATTGTTTGGCAGGGCTTTCATCACTTTCTCGTGAGAGGTGCTCATAACCAATCCTTTACCCGCCATTGATAGCATTTCTACGTCGTTCATGCCGTCACCAAATGCAATGGTGTTCTCTAATGTTAAACCAATGGATTCTGCGACAGCTTTCAGCGCATCACCTTTAGAAACACCAGCACTCATCACTTCTAGGCACCAAGGTGTTGAAAAGGCAATGTTCAATTTGTCCCCAAACTGCTCAAGTAACTTGTTTTCGAAAGTCACCAAGTGTTCGTGGTCTTGAGCTGGATGAGTGAAGAAAATTTTCGCAATACCATCGGTAGGAGCATTATCTTCATCGTACAGTTTATAAGTGAACTCTTCGTGGAAATCACGTAGCTGTTCGTCGTCTTTGTTCAACAACCAATCGTCGTTCTGGTACATGTGGATAAGTATTTCTGGATCCGTTTTGATCGTGTTGATCACCGGTTGTACTAAATCTGCAGGTACGTTCTGGCTGTACATCTCTTGATCGTTTTGGTCGTGCACACGCGCGCCGTTTGAGGTGATCATGTAAGCTGGGATCCCGACGGTTCGACGAATACTTGCCACATCTACATGATGGCGACCTGTTGCAAAGACAAACGTGTAGCCTTGCTCGTGCAGTGTTTTTAGCGTCTCTTTTGAGTAAGCGCTTAGCTGGTGGTTAGGTGCGAGTAACGTGCCATCCAGATCTGAGGCAACGATTTTGGTGATCTCTTTGCAAGGTAGCGATGTGCTCATGAAGCCCTCGTAAACGGTTCGGATAGAGTAGAACAGGTTGATTACACACGGAGCGCAGTAGATTGACTGGGTCGTACTGCTCCGAGTGCGGGGGAACATGGAGCAGTCTACGCCAAAATAAGGAAAAAAAAGAGGGTAAATCGGTGCCCTCGTATTTCCTCTTTAATCCGTTTTGTTGCTGTTACTTGCGCATAAAGGCAAAAATTGCGTCTAGTGCTTGGTTACGATATTGGTCTTTTTCAAATAGGATTTCGTGCTCAGCACCTGCGATAGAAACTAGGCTCGCTTTAGGGTTAGTTTTGCTTAGTTTGTCTATGAAACGCTTTTGAGCTTGATTACTTACGATGCGGTCATTACCAGATTGGAGTAATAAAACCGGAATTTTCAACTGACGAGTTAATAAAATGCACTGTTTGGCCGCCATTAAACTCTGCCATACCCAACGTGTGCTAGGGCCGCCAACTTGTAGCTCTGGTTTTTTACTGTATAAACGGCGAAACCAATGATAGCGGTCATAACTTTGGCTCAATGGGTTGTCTTCAAATGGTTTTGGGTAGTATGCCTTATGACCCGGTGCATAGGTTGGGCTGGGGGAGACTGCGGCTAATATTTGACTAACAGGTATCGCTATTGGGCTCAAGTACCACGGCAAACGGATGCCAAACATAGGGGCGCTGAGAATTAAGCCATCAAAGGCGTGGTTTGTATGCGTTTGCAAGTAGCGTGTTGCTATAGCGCCTCCCATTGAATGAGAAACAATAAAGCGTTGTTGGTATTGGCTTAAATCTAACTGCTGCAATACCAGCTCCATATCTTCAATGTAGTCATTAAAGTCGTAGACGTGACCCATGTCTGAGTCTGAGATGAGTCGTTCTGATAAACCTTGTCCACGATGATCAAATGAGTAGATGTCGTAGCCTTGACGATAGAAGTCATAGAACAACTCTTGATACTTCCACGAAGACTCGATTCGACCATTTACGAAAAAAATGGCTTTGGTATGTTCAGGATGGGTCAGTTTGCACCAGTAAATATTTTTTTTCTCGGTGCCTTTTATAAAGCCGTCTTGACGTTTTTGCCAAAGTGCTGCGATCGGGCCACCTATTGCTTGCTCAAATAAGGTCTCTTGAGTATAAGTCAAAGGTGAATGGTTAATGGCCATTAGTCGATTACCTGAAGATACATTGTTTACGCGATGTATCATCGAAGAAAGTGTGAGGAAATGCAATGGATACCCATGTTTGGTTAGCCTATGTGGTAACAGCAATCGTTTTTAGTCTGGCTCCGGGTTCGGGTACCGTCAACTCAATCAGCAATGGTTTAAGTTACGGCACGCGTAAGTCTCTGGGGGCTATTGTTGGTTTACAAATCGGTTTGGCGATTCATATTGCTTTGGTTGGTGCTGGTATTGGTGCTTTGGTCGCTCAGTCTGCGACGGCGTTCAGTGTCATTAAATGGGTTGGTGCCGCTTACCTAGTATGGCTTGGCATTCAGAAGTGGCGTGATACCTCTAGTCTGGTAACGCCAGAGACTCATAAAGCGATGTCAGGTAAGTCATTATTGTACAAAGCCATTCTTATCAACCTGACTAACCCAAAATCGATCGTGTTCTTAGTGGCGCTGTTTCCACAGTTTATCGACCCTGCAAAAGATCAGCTAACTCAACTGCTCGTTTTGGGAGTTACTACCGTCGTGATTGATGCATGTGTGATGCTTGGATATACAAGCTTGGCCGCACAAATGGGACGTTTTATTCGTTCAGATAAGATCATGGGCAAAATAAACAAAGTATTCGGTTCAATGTTTATGGGATGTGGTGCATTATTAGCGGCTGCGAAGTCATAAGCTACCAGAAGAGTAATCCTTTAGCATGAATACTACGTATGTCGCTCGCCAGCCAATCTTTAATCGTAAAAGACAGACGCTGGGCTATGAATTGTTATTCCGTGATGGTGAGCGCAATGCTTACCCTGCTCATATAGATTCTAATCGAGCGACATATCGACTTATCGTCGAGAATTTTCTTTCTGTCGGCACTAACCCTGTTATTGCTTCGTCACGTTGCTTTATCAATTTTCCTCATCAAAGCTTGGTGCGCAGATTGCCTCGCAGCTTACCCAAAAACAAAATTGTTATTGAGGTGCTGGAGACATGCCGCCCAACTGATGACCTTCTAGATGCAATTCGAGAGTTCTATCGAGAAGGTTATTTAATTGCTCTAGATGACTTTACGTTAACTCAGGAGTGGCGCCGTTTTTTGCCTTATGTCCATATCGTGAAACTCGACATTATGGCGATGGGCTTAGATAAGGCATGTGAACTGGTTAAAAGTCATTTAGACAAAAGAGTGAAGTACCATTTCCTAGCCGAGCGAGTAGAAACGGAAGAAGAGTTTGAAGCGACCAAAGAGGCTGGTTTTAAGTTTTTCCAAGGGTACTTTTTTAGCCAACCTCTGATATCCCAAACTAAGTACGTCAGTCCTGAGCAGGTTCTTGCTCTGAAGCTGTTTCGTGAAGTGTGTGTACCTGATCCTGATTTCGATCGGATTGAAAGCATCATTACCCAAGATGTCGCGTTGTCGTACAAGTTGCTGCGCTTTGTAAATACGCAATCAAGTACTCTTGAAGTTGCTATCACTTCTTTTCGTCAAGCATTGATTTACTTAGGGCAAGAGAAGCTCAAGATGTTTGTCTCGTTGGTGGTGGCATCTTATATCTCGAGCAATAAACCCAGAGAGTTGTACAATCTATCTTTACAACGTGCGCAGTTTTGTCAGTTGATGTCTAGCTATCAGCCATTCTCGAACCTCAATGAGCAAGGTTTTATGGTCGGGTTGTTATCGATCCTTGATGCCATGCTCGATTTATCAGTCGATTCTCTTGTAGAGCAGTTACCACTTAGCCCTGCTTTAAAACAAGCGCTTTTGCATCGCGAAGGCGCTTATGGAGCACTCATTGCCCTAGAAGAGTGTTACGAACGTGCTGACTGGAATGGGGTGGAAAAGTTCTCCCAACTGCTTGGTCTTTCTTTTGATGATGTTAAATCTCAGCTTGGTGAAGCAGTGCGCTTGAGCCAGACCTTCGTTGGTGCATAGTCCGATCAAATATTAAACTTTTATTACAGTTGAGCGCGATCGCTTGACGCCTTCCCAGTTTTAAATAAGCATATACGCATATCCATATATAGGTATGTAACAATGCTTCCGCATCAATTCTTCAAACTTCTTTCCGATGAGACTCGTGTGCGCTGCTTAATGCTTGTTGTGCGCGAAGGGGAAACGTGTGTTGGTGATCTAACCTATGCGCTACAAGAAAGCCAGCCCAAGGTTTCACGTCATCTAGCACAGCTAAGATCAAATGGCATTCTAATAGACAGACGTCAAGGTCAGTGGGTGTACTACCAGTTAGCGAATCAGTTACCAGGTTGGATGAGAAAATTGATTGATGACCTAGTTTCCTCTAACTGTTTGAAGCAAGAATACCAACAAGATATCTCACGTTTACGTGATAAGAATCGTACTGCTTGCTGTTAGTAGCAAGACGCATTAATGAAAAGACTTAAAGGTAGAAGATTATGGCGATTAAAGTAGGTATTAACGGTTTCGGGCGAATAGGCCGCTTGGCATTGCGTGCGGCATTTGATTGGCCTGAGCTAGAGTTCGTACACATCAATGACGTCGCGGGTGATGCAGCAACGCTCGGTCACTTACTTGAATTCGATTCAGTTCAGGGTCGTTGGAACCACGAGGTGCAGGTAGAAGGCACGGATATGGTGATCAACGGTAAACGCATCACGACTTCACAAGAACGTGATATCGACGCTGTGAACTGGGAGCTGTGTGATGTTGTGATTGAAGCTACGGGCGTTCATCGCAGTACTTCTTTCCTAAACCAATACCTAGAACAAGGCGTAAAACGTGTTGTTGTTAGCGCACCTGTGAAAGAAGACGGCGTCGCAAACATCGTAGTCGGTGTGAATGACCACATCTTCGATCCAGCGCAGCACCGCATCGTAACTGCAGCGTCTTGTACTACCAACTGTATTGCCCCAGTGGTGAAAGTGATTCACGAGAAACTGGGTATCGAACAATCGTCATTCACGACGATTCACGACTTAACCAATACACAAACCATTTTGGATGCGCCGCACAAAGATCTACGTCGTGCACGTGCATGTGGCATGAGTCTAATCCCAACCACAACGGGCAGTGCGACTGCAATTGTAGAAATTTTCCCAGATCTAAAAGACAAGATTAATGGTCACGCGGTTCGTGTCCCTCTAGCAAATGCGTCGCTGACAGACATTATTTTCGATGTGAAACGTGATACTACGGCTGAAGAGGTTAACGCACTACTCAAAGAAGCCTCTGAAGGCGAGCTAAAAGGCATCCTTGGCTTCGAAGAGCGTCCATTGGTTTCTATCGATTACAAAGGCGACCAACGTTCAACTATCGTCGATGCGCAATCAACCATGGTTGTCGGCTCTCGCATGGTGAAGATTTACGCTTGGTATGATAACGAAATGGGCTACGCGACGCGTACTGCGGAATTGGTTCGTAACGTTGGTATGGCATAAGGAGTTTTAAAATGTCTCATCCTACATGGCAATTAGATTTAGAAACGGGCGCGTTGGTACTGACTCCGTGTCCTGGTACCAAAGGTGTTGAGCTGCAAGCTTCTTTAGAGCAGCTAAAACAGCAAGGTGTCGAAGCGATTGTTACCGCTCTTGATGACACTGAATTGGCAACAAAAGACGTGTCGGCGTTGGGCGAATTGACTCAACAGTTGGGTATGAAATGGTTCCAAATTGAAATTGAAGACGATTGCGCACCGAACGAAGATTTCGCTGCAAAATGGCAGCAAGCAAGCCCTGAGTTGCATGCGATTCTTGCGCGAGGTGGCAAGGTTGCAATGCACTGTATGGGTGGCTCTGGTCGTACAGGTTTGTTTGCTGCGCACCTACTGCTAGAGAAAGATTGGGCGCTAGAAGACATCGTACGTGAAGTGCAAGCTTTGCGTCCTGGTGCCTTCACCAAGCCAGTACAAGTTGAGTACATCGAGCGTGTAGCTCAAGACACCTGATCAGCTTATAGAGCTTTTGGAACATCATAATCCAAAAGCTCTCTTTATGCCGTAGTGGCTTACCAATTTATGTGATTCTTGTTTATTGATTTTGTATTTAAATTATTGTTTATAAATGAATAATGTTTGAATGCTTCATCAATTCTTGTTTCACAATTTAGTGCCAGTATTGAGATGGCTCAATGCTGGTGTTCAGGTCATAGAGCATTTGGAACGCCATGATCTAAATGCCCTAAACGCTGTACATCTGAGGTCGTTATGATTTCAAAACTAAGCAAAAGTATCCGTCAGTATATGCTGGTGACGTTCAACTATTGGAACTTCACCGTGACGGATGGTGCACTCCGTATGCTGGTGGTGCTTTACTTCCATGACTTAGGCTACTCAAGCTTAGCCATTGCTTCGCTGTTCCTTTTCTATGAATTTTTTGGCGTAGTGACCAACTTGGTTGGTGGCTGGCTAGGTGCTCGACTTGGTTTGAACAAAACCATGAACGTCGGCTTAGGGATGCAGATTTTTGCCTTGCTGATGTTGGCAGTGCCCAATGCTTGGTTGACCATCCCTTGGGTAATGGCGGCGCAGGCAATTTCGGGTATTGCCAAAGACTTAAATAAGATGAGTGCCAAGAGCGCGATCAAAACTTTGGTGCCAGACGAGCAGCAAGGTGCACTTTATAAGTGGGTTGCGATCTTAACGGGCTCGAAGAATGCGCTGAAAGGTGCGGGTTTCTTCGTTGGTGGTTTGCTGCTATCGGCGTTTGGCTTCCAAACTTCGATGGTCATCATGGCAAGTGTGTTGGCTGTTGTGTTTGTATGCAGCTTGATCTGGCTAGAAGCGGATATGGGTAAGGCGAAGAGCAAACCTAAGTTCCGTCAAATTTTCTCCAAGTCAGAATCGGTGAACATTCTTTCCGCTGCTCGTATGTTCCTATTTGGCGCGCGTGATGTGTGGTTTGTTGTTGCACTGCCAATTTATCTTGGCAGCGTGTTTGGTTGGGATCACCTGATGGTGGGCGGCTTCCTTGCGGCTTGGGTGATTGCTTACGGATTCGTTCAAGGTTTTGCGCCTCGTATTACCGGTAAAGCGCAAGGTCGAGTGCCAGATGGCAGTGCGGCGTTAATTTGGGCAGGTATCCTTGCTGTTATCACTGGCGCAATTGCTTACGGCGTGCAAGTCGGTTGGCAACCAGAGCTGGTCATTGTGGTGGGTTTGATGATTTTTGGCGCTGTGTTTGCGGTGAATTCATCTTTGCACTCTTACCTGATCGTTAGTTATGCGAAAGGCGACGGAGTATCACTGGATGTCGGCTTCTACTATATGGCGAATGCGATGGGACGTTTGATCGGTACGGTTCTATCCGGTTGGATTTACCAAGAAGCGGGTTTAGCGGCGTGTCTGTGGGTCTCTTTTGCTTTCTTAGCGCTAACGACGGTCATCTCTATCAAACTACCAAAAGCCAAAGTGGCGACGGCTTAAATCGATTTACGATTCAGAATAAAAAATGGCTCCGCTTTGGGAGCCATTTTTGTTTTTACGATTCAGTATCATAAATCAGCAAGTCTTGCTTATGGGCAAATGCGGCCTTGTTGTGCTGGCTGCGTCATTTCCATATCACCTTTCAGTGAGCGGTAAACGATGGTGTTCCAAACTTCACCATTGTCCATTTCGAATTCAATCGCGTAGTTAATGCCATTTACCACCTGAGTATGTACGCTCAAGATTTTGGTTAGCTTAGCTGCAGTGTTCATTTGGCCCAGTACAAAATCGAGCGCTTGCTGAGCCTCTGGTGTTACTTCACCTTGAGACCAACCGCCAGCAAGGTTTTCAGCGTTGCAGATAGGGTTCGCTTCCGGTTGCGATTGTGTTGGTGCCACGGTCTCTTCCTTTTGATTACATCCAGCTAAAGCCACTACACAAATCAGTGACGCTAATAATGTTTTCTTCATAAAGACCTCTCTTAATAATCTAATTGGCATCCTAAAGGAATAAAGAAATTAAAGCTGTTTCATATCCGAGAAAGCTTAGGGTTACCGAATTCACTTCGCAATAGATGTTGGAGCGATTTATTTTGCAGGTGAATGATGTTCTAGCGTCATTGTAGGGTTAAAAATAAGCAAAAACAGATTGTTAACTATTTCACTGGATGAAAATTGCCCTATGCTATAGACGTGAAGTTACGCAAATTAGGAAAGGGTATGAGAGAAAGGGTTCTGTTTTTCGACTTATTACGTTGTGTGGCGGCGGTAGCAGTGATCGCCATCCATGTGTTGGCACCATATCGTAATGAGTTGGGCGTGATTCCATTTGACCAATGGTTAACAGCGGTGGGTGTAAACAGCGTGACCCGTTGGGCTGTACCCGTTTTTATTTTGATCACCGGTGCATTGATGCTCAGCGATACGCGTCCTTTTGATGCCAAGTACTACGTCAAACGGCGCTTGGGTAAGGTATTAGTCCCTTTTCTTATTTGGTCGATGTTTTATGCGTATTTGTCAGGTTGGACAGCACAGGGGTTTGATTTTGCGACGGTAAAAGAAGTCATCAGCAATAGTCCGCACCATGCGACTTACTATCACCTCGGATTTTTCTATTATTTCATTCCGCTTTACTTTGTGATTCCGCTGTTCCAATGGATGGTGCGCAGTGTCGACGATAATGTTTTATACACCTTTTTAGCATTTTGGTTGTTCACCAGTACCTTATTCCTGTTCAAAATTGATGGGCCATGGAGTAATCAATACTGGCTTTATATGGGGTATTTACCACTCGGTTATGTGCTGTTTAAGAAAGTCCCTCTCAATCGTTCTGTTGTCACGGCGTTTACCGCCTTTGGGCTAGTGGCATTAGCGGTGACTTTTACCATGGTTGTGACTAATAGCTTAGAGGCGGAAAAATACACAGTGGGACGTTGGCTCTCATACAAAACACTGAATGTGATTTTAGCGGCGTCGATGATCTTTATGCTGTGTCGCTACTTTGGAGAGGGTTTAACTCCAAAAGCACAAAAAGTGGTGAGTGTTATTAGCCAACACAGTTTAGGAATATACCTTCTTCACCCTATCTTCCTGTGGCCGATGAAAGCATTTGGCTGGTATCAAGGTCACCCTGTGTGGGTGATTCCGGTGTGGATTGTATTGAGTGGTGCCGGAGCCTTGGCGATGAGCTACGTGTTCTCTAAGTCCGCCAAGACTCGTTGGTTACTGCCGTAGGTTAGCGTTTTAGGGCGAAGTGTAAGAACTTGTCGCCACAGTAAGTCAGTGTGCCTTTATCACCCGGATTCAGGGCGTGGTAGTAGTGCACACCGATTTGAAACTCGCGTTTTGGCCCAATCGAGCCGCGTTGTACATAAATCCAATATTCTTGGTCGTCTTGACCAGGCTCTGCTTCCGGCACTTCAATTGCTTGTTTGTCTAAAATGGTGACTTGCGCACTTTGTTCTGGTGCATCTTCACCAAAGTAATGCTTGCTGTAAAAGCGGAAAAATACCCATGCACCAAGTGCAATCAGGGCGAATAGAGCCAAAATAAGTGAGATTGGCATGATAACCTCCAATGTTTCATTGGTGCCTATTTTACAGAACTCCCCGATTAAACTATGAGTTGAGATAAATTATTCGTGATCTAGTAAAAGTGTCGTAGATTTTATTCGGCGCACTTCACGTTTTATATGCGTTCAAGAGCACAATTTAAAAGGAAATTTGCACCTTTTGGCTCGAAAAAGTTCTAAATTTATAGAAGAATGAGATGAAAGACAAAGGAATGGTCAAGTAAGGAGGGTTGCGATGTCAGATATTGAGAAAGTAGTCATGCGTACCCGAACTATCGAAAAACTTCTGCGTACCCAATACCACGCAGAAGGGAAGGGGTTGCATCAATTGATCAGCAGCTGTGAAGAGCGTTTACCACATGACGTTATAGCGAAATTGCGTTTTATCGCAACCGTGCGCAATAAGATTGTTCACGAAGAAGGCTATAAGTTGGATGACAGAAAAGGCTTTATGGCGGCATGTGATGCATGCGAAAAGGAACTTACACCAAGAAGTTCTCGTTTTATTTGGCGAGCGGCTATTTTGTTAATGGCCTTGATTACGCTTGCTGCTCTTGGTTTCTATTACATGCATTGGGACATTCTAGTTAAGCACTTGTAGACAATGAAATTTGAATAATAAAAAAGGGACGCGAAAGCGTCCCTTTTTTATTTTAAACAGTAACTTAGTACATCATTGGCAGTGTCATTAAACCAACAACCACTGCAATCATTACCAGCCCTTGTTTTTGAGAAGAAGAAATCATAACACTACCCCTAAAATCATTGATGAACTCGATGTAAATAATATAGCACTGTTTTTGGCCTTTGATCAACTTCAAAGCGCAAAACTTTTCAAAACTAACACTAAACTTCCTTTTATTTACCCTAATTTGACTAATAAAACTGTGTTTTTTGTGCTGTTGCTAAAGTGTGCGACTTGTCGTTTTATTCCTCTTTATCATTTTAAGTATATGATTTTTATGTGTTAAATATAATTAATTGAATGGTGTTATAGTGTTTATTGTCTCAGTTATATGTTTGGTGATCTATTTTTGATGAATTTCTCAAAAGTTGAGAAAAATCTATTTAATGCTGTCTGGAATGGTTTGAATAAGGTTTTTCCAAGGGCATATTTTCCTATCTGATGAGAAAGTCTCGGCTTCAAAAGGGGTAGGTATAATCTTGATTAGCAATGGTTAGTTTTTATCGACTTATCTCCTTTATGTTTAGTTATATCAGTCGCTTATGTGTTTTTGTTTGAATTTTTAATCTACCAAATTACTGGGCTGGTAGCGGTTTGTTCTGTAGAGGTTAGGTGGTTTTGTCCTTCTCGGTGAGCAGAGGTGATGGATTTTAGTTTTGTGTTGCTTATTTGCGCATGATGCTCGAATGGTGAGCAAACTGACGGTTTATTTTCCAAAGAATTGTTGATGACGTTCTGAAAAATCGAGAAATGACGCGGCTTGTCTGTGCTGATGATTGACTGAATACAACACTCGCTTGAGTGAGTCAGTTGTGATTACGAAATGTTTTGATTCGCTAGCGAGATCCAACTTTCACCTATTGCACCTTTACATCAAGATTGGTCTACCTAGACTAGCGGCGAGGTAGAGTGAAAGGTGTAGAGATCATGTGGAGTTGGTTAGCGATAGGGCTATCTGGGATGTATTCCGTATTAGGGGCAAAGCAAGACAGCCCAACACAATCTCTGGTATTTAAAGTCTTCACTTTACTGTTATTAGCCACACTTGCGCTAACTGAAGGGGAACCAGCTCCCCACACGTATTGGATTGTGGGTGGCCTGCTGGTGTCTATGTTTGCCGATACACTTCATTCATTTAAATCTCGCAAGCCGATCTATTTTGCTGGCTACTTGCTTGCGCAAATATGCTATAGCAAGTCATTTTGGATCCAGCTAAACGGCGAGATAGTTTGGTGGCTGTTAGCCTTGCTTCTGGCTGCTAGTGTTGTCGCTTTCTTTCTATTACTCCCGCAACTCGACTCTTTAGTTTTCCCTGTGGTAATTATGGGCATTATGTTGGTGCAGTTGGCTTGGGCAGCCGGAGAAGTGTGGTTGCAATCTCCGACGTTAGCGACAGCACTTGGCTTCAGTGGCACCTTGCTCTTGATCTATTCTGCCCTTGCTTATGCTATTCATGGTTATCGAAAGCCAATGAAGCATGCCTATGCGTGGGTTACTGGTAGCTATTTTCTTGCCCACGCTTTAATTGTTGCTTCTATCATTTACTAACGCAGGTCAAAGTAATAGCTCCTGTTTTAGTTAAACTGCTCTGACTAACTTTGATGATTGGGATTGATGATGACTGAAATTCATGCTCATAACTTACTTAACCTACTTCGTGAAACCCCTATGAATCGTGATGAGCTTGCTGCTCATTTCGGTGCTGAGGCACGCTTTCATACCTGTAAGCTGAATGATCTAGACTTAGATGCATTGTTAGAGTTTTTGCTAAACCGCGAAAAAGTACGCGAACTGGAAGGTAAGTTTGTGGTTAATATGGCGCGCATTTGCAATCACTAAGCAGCAGCTAAACGTTGTTCTTTGAAGGCGGAAAATTCATTTCGCCTTCAAGCATATAATCACGTATTCACTTTGATATACTGGCCGCCAATTTTCCTGTTGAGGTCAGAACATGGACATTCTTTCTGCAGCGACCATGCTGTTTCTTATTATGGATCCACTCGGCAATCTGCCGATTGTGCTATCGATTCTCAAACATCTAGATGCCAAGCGTCGCCGTAAAGTATTGATCCGTGAATTGCTGTTTGCTTTGATGATCCTGATGCTGTTCCTCTTCGCAGGCCGAAGCATAATGAGCTTCCTTCATGTTCAGCCGGAAACCTTAAGCATTTCTGGTGGTATTATTCTGTTTATCATCGCGATTAAGATGATTTTCCCAAGTGCTGGCAGCATTACAGGACTGGCTGCAGGTGAAGAGCCGTTCATTGTACCAATGGCGATTCCGATGATTGCGGGGCCTTCGGTGATTGCAGCGCTGCTTTTACTTTCTTCTCAGCATCCCGATAAGATTATGGAACTGTCTGCCGCCGTATTAATTGCTTGGGGCGCGACTTTCTTTATTTTGATGTTCTACAGCTTCTTCCACCGCATCCTAGGAGAGCGTGGCTTGAAAGCAGTTGAGCGTTTGATGGGATTACTCTTGGTGATGATATCGACCCAAATGTTCCTTGATGGCGTGAAGAGCTACATGGGCTAAATTCTTGATCGTCGAATGAATACAAAAAAGCCGCTCTTGTGAGCGGCTTTTGTTTATCTGAGGTTTTTACATCATGTGCTTGCGACGGATGTCGAGCAGAGCAAAGATACCAAAAATCAAAATCGAGTATTTCTCCCAACTGCTCATCTTAATTTTGTCACCAAATGCACCGATGAAGATCGCCATTTGCAATCCGTGCATGATGAACAAAAATGCCGCCATGATATACAACGCAATGGCCGCTTTGCCTGGAAAGGGCATAAAGAAGTTGAGGATTAATATAAACCAGACAAAGGCGATGGCTGCTTTAGCCAGTATCAATAATGCTTTCATTTAACTATCCTTTTAAATTGAGGCTTTAAGCTGGGGCGCGTTCATACAAGCGGTAACTGACTTGGCCTGCAGTTTTCTCACGGTGCAGGCGCCAGCTTTCTGGAAGCCCTGCAATGTTTAGTTCTTTTTCAGTTTCAATATAAATCATCGCATCTTCAGCCAGCCAGCCGTTTTGCTCAAGCAAGGTCACGGTTTCATCCAATAAACCTTTGCGAAATGGTGGATCGATGAATACTACGTGATGTGGTGTACCTGGTTGTTTTAAAAAACTTAACGCATCGGTGTTCACTACTTGAATATTGTTAGTCTTCAATGACGCAATGTTCTTCTGTAGCTGCTGAAATGCTTGAGGATTTAGCTCTACCATGGTGACAAGCTCTGCTTGGCGAGAAGCAGCTTCAAAGCCCAAACCGCCGGAGCCAGCAAATAAGTCGAGGCATTTGGCTTGCGGCACATCTTGAGCTAACCAGTTAAATAGGGTTTCTTTTACGCGATCCGTGGTTGGGCGCAAACCTTCAGCGTCATGAACAGGTAGCTTTCTGCCTCTCCATAAACCACTAATAATGCGAACAAAGCCCGTTGTTGGCTTTTTTTGTGATGAGTTTTGCTGGCGACGTCTTACCATAGATTTTTTGACCGCTAATAAAGTGATACTATATCCAATCGCCCAAGCTTTGAGCTTGGATACAGCCCAGAATATTCAAGATGACAGAGTGTAACACTAATAAGATTAGATTCACCTAATTGGAAAGTTTTCACAACTTTGTCATTCGCCTTTTCTGTAAAGATAATATTCTTGTCAGAAAAGAGTCATTAATAGATAAGAGAACAATCTAGGATAGCCCCAGATGACGGAAAAAAAGAAGCGCGGATTACTTTCGTGGCTAGGTTTTGGTGATGAAGAGCAAAGCCAAAAACCGACAACTGAAGAATCAGTAAAAGAAGAAGCAGTGGAAGCACCTGCTGCTGAGCAACAGCCAACAGAAGATGTTGCCGAGTCAGCAGAAGATAAAACTAAAGTTGAAGAAGAGTCGGAAAAGGCTGAGCCTGTCCTAGCAGAAGCAGAAGCAGAAGCAGAAGCAGAAGAGCCACAAGCTCCAGTTGCTCCTCGTGTTCAAGAACAAGAAAAACCAACCGAAAGCTTCTTTGCTCGCCTTAAGCGCAGCCTAAGCCGAACAAAAGCAAACATTGGTGCAGGCTTCTTTGGCTTGTTTAGCGGCAAAAAGATCGATGAAGACCTTTTTGAAGAGCTAGAAGAACAACTGTTGATTGCCGATGTGGGGATGAATACCACCACAAAAATCATCAATAACCTGACCGAGAAAGCTTCCCGCGGTGATCTGAAAGATGGTGAAGCACTATACGGCCTATTAAAAGAAGAGATGGCGGAAATCTTAGCGAAAGTAGAGCAACCACTTGAAATCGATAGCAGCAAAACGCCTTACGTTATCTTAATGGTAGGTGTGAACGGCGTTGGTAAAACAACCACAATTGGTAAGCTAGCGAAGCAATTCCAAAATCAAGGCAAGAAAGTCATGCTCGCTGCAGGTGATACCTTCCGTGCTGCGGCGGTTGAACAGCTACAAGTATGGGGCGAACGTAACAACGTTCCAGTCATTGCCCAGCACACTGGCGCGGATAGTGCGTCTGTTATCTATGATGCGATTGAAGCAGCAAAAGCGCGTGGCGTGGATGTCGTTATTGCTGATACAGCAGGTCGCCTACAAAACAAAGCTAACTTAATGGAAGAGCTGCGCAAGATTGTACGCGTGATGAAGAAGATTGATGACTCTGCACCACATGAGATCATGCTGACGCTAGACGCAGGTACCGGTCAAAATGCCATTAGCCAAGCGAAACTTTTCAGTGATGTTGCTCCTCTAACCGGGATCACATTGACTAAGCTAGATGGTACAGCGAAAGGTGGTGTTATTTTCGCTATTGCTGATCAGTTCGAAATTCCAATTCGATACATTGGTGTTGGTGAAGGTATCGAAGACTTGCGTCCTTTCGAAACTCAAGAGTTCATCGACGCTCTGTTTAGCCGTGAAGAGTAATTAGAGTTAGAGGTAATCAACGGTGATCAAATTTCAGCAAGTGAGCAAAGCATATCGAGGTGGTCGACAAGCCTTACAGAAGGTCGATTTTCACCTTAGGCGCGGAGAAATGGCGTTTTTGGGTGGTCACTCGGGTGCAGGTAAAAGTACTTTGTTGAAACTGATATGTGCGATAGAGCGTCCAACTGATGGAAAAATCCAATTTAATGGGCACGATATCACGTGTATTCCAAGTAAAGACATCCCTTTTTTACGTCGTAACATTGGGATTGTATTTCAGGATCACCGTTTATTGATGGACCGAAGCGTGTTCGACAATGTCGCGCTGCCGATGCGTATTGAGTCGATTTCTGAAAATGAAATCAAACGCCGAGTTTCAGCGGCATTGGATAAAACGGGTTTGCTTGATAAAGCCCGTTGTTTGCCAAGCCAGTTATCTGGTGGTGAGCAGCAGCGAGTGGGTATTGCTCGTGCTGTTGTAAACCGACCAACGTTATTGGTGGCGGATGAGCCGACGGGTAATTTAGACCCAGAGCTGTCTAGTCGAGTTATTCGGCTGTTTGAAGAATTTAACCGTGCTGGCGTAACGATTCTCCTTGCGACGCACGATATCGGGTTAGTGAATACTCGCCCTCAATATCGCCATTTCGAATTGAACCAAGGCTTCCTTAGTGAGGTAGAAGACTATGGTAGGTAATAAACGCACCCATAAGAAAGGGCGTAATACCGGTCGTGCAAATACCGATGGGTTTTTCTCTGTCCATGCAAAGCAAGCGAAAGCGTCTTTTCGTGCGTTATGGCGACGCCCGTTAGGCAATATCCTCACTCTTGCTGTGATTTCAATGGCACTTTCTATGCCGGCATGTTTGTATCTATTGGGTAAAAATGTGGCGGGAGCTGCTGAAGATGTCGCGTCACCATCGCAAGTTAGTGCTTACTTAGCTGAAGGGATGCCAGATGCTAGAGTGATGGTATTGAAAGATCAGATAGAAACTTGGCCTTTGGTTAAAGAAGTAGAATATATTTCACCGCAACAAGGTCTAGCTGATTTAAGCCAATACGCAGGCTTTGACCAAGCATTGAGCCTGTTGAGTGGTTACGCCTTACCAGGCGTGTTGGTTATTACCCCAGATTCAGAGTTAAAAAGTGATATCAAAGCGTTAGCGAAGGATGTCCGTCAACAGCAAGATGTCACTGATGTTAGGCTTGATGAAGATTGGTTGACTCGCCTCGATGCGATTAAAACCCTTGCTGGCATTATTGTCATCACCCTGACAATACTGATGCTAGGTGCTGTATTTTTAATCGTCGGTAATACATTGCGTTTTAATGTACTGGCGAATAAAGAAGAGATTCAAACCATGAAACTGATCGGTGCGACCGACAGTTTTATTCTTCGTCCCTACCTCTATACAGGCATGTGGTTCGGAGTACTAGGCGCAGCAATAGCATGGTTGGTTACTGCATTAGTTACAGTGGTAATGAATAGTGCGGTAGAGGATTTAGCAGCGCTGTACGATAGTCAGTTCCGTTTGATTGGCTTGAGCTGGGATGAATCTCTGTTATTGATCATCACTGGCAGTTTATTGGGTTGTATTGCCGCACGAGTATCCGCGCAGCGACACCTAAAAGAAATTGAACCAGTTTAGGTGATAAAGGTCTTATACTTGGAATTTATTAGCACAAGCTAATTTTTCTCTCTTGTTTAGACGATTTGTTTATGGATAATTGCTCACCCTTCTTGCAACTTGTTCACTTTGAGTTCAAGATGGCGAAGCTAAATTGCAATGTATTGCTCCAGATCAGAGATTGATGAGGAATTGAATGTCAAACGAAGCGTATCCGATGGCCCTAGTCACGCAAGATAGCCTTGATAGCTATATCCGTTCTGTAAACAGCTACCCAATGCTGACACCAGAAGAAGAGCGAGGACTGGCAGAAAGATTACACTACAACGGTGAGATTGATGCGGCGAAAGGCCTGATCTTGTCACACCTACGATTTGTTGTTCACGTTGCTCGTGGCTACTCAGGCTACGGCTTGCCAATGGCAGACCTAGTTCAAGAGGGCAACATCGGTCTGATGAAAGCGGTTAAGCGTTTCAACCCAGAAGTGGGTGTTCGTTTGGTGTCTTTTGCTGTTCACTGGATCAAAGCTGAAATTCACGAGTACGTATTACGCAACTGGCGTATCGTGAAGATTGCGACTACCAAAGCACAACGCAAACTGTTCTTTAACCTACGTAAGTCGAAAAAGCGCCTAGGTTGGTTCAACAACGGTGAAGTAGAAACCGTTGCTCGCGAGCTGGGGGTAGAGCCTTCAGAAGTCCGTGAGATGGAATCTCGTTTGGCTGCAATAGATTCAACGTTCGATATGCCAACAGATGAAGACGACAGCTCAAATTCATATACAGCTCCAATGCTGTATTTAGAAGATAAGTCGTCAGATGTCGCGGATAATGTTGAAGCGGCAAACTGGGAAACTCATACGAACAATCGCCTGAGTCATGCGTTAGCAAGTCTAGATGAGCGTAGTCAGCGTATCGTAAGCTCGCGTTGGTTAGACGATGAAAAAGCAACGCTGCAAGATTTAGCTGATGAGTTTGGTGTTTCTGCTGAACGTATCCGTCAACTAGAAAAGAATGCGATGAAGAAGCTGAAACTTGCGGTAGGTGAGTTCTAGCTTCCGCTTCGAATACAAAGTAAGATTTTCATAGAAAGCCGAGATCATGTGATCTCGGCTTTTTTATTGTCGATCCAAAATGGATGGAGTTTGCGATCCATTTTATCTGTGCTACCTGTGTATAAGTCTGTGAAGTAATTATTCATCAACTGTTCGAAAGCCGGACAAAATAAGGCTTTATCGCCGTTTTTGTTTTGGGGATAGTTGTGAATATACACACAGTTAGATCAAGATCATCACTACATATTGTGGATCAAAAGATCCAAATGCACTTTATCAACGCAATTCACAGATTTATCCACAAATGGTGGGAATGTGAACAGTTTTCAATGCCCCGACTATCTCTGTGGCTAAGTTTAGCTTTGGATAGGTTACAATGACGTCAATTCTGAGAATAACATGAGAAAGTAAATGGACCAGTTTCAACATATTGATGTACAAAACGCTCAAGCATTGCTTAAACAAGGCGAAGCAAAACTTGTCGACATTCGTGATCCTCAATCTTTTGCTGTCGCGCATGCAGAATCCGCTTTTCATCTGACTAATGACTCAATCGTATCCTTTATGAATGAGGTAGAGTTCGAGCAACCTGTTTTAGTGATGTGCTATCACGGCATAAGTAGCCAAGGCGCAGCACAATATTTGGTTAACCAAGGCTTCGAACAGGTGTACAGTGTAGATGGTGGCTTTGAAGCCTGGCAACGAGCAGAACTCCCGATAGTGAGAAGTTAATGAAGAGATTGGTAACGTTAAATAATCCACGTATGGCGCAAGCCTTCATTGATTACATGGCATCACGCAAGATAGAGATCCAGATGATGCCAGAAGGTGAAGGGCAGTTTGCGCTTTGGTTGACGGATGCGCAGCATGAGATAGAAGTCGAAGCCGAACTGAAACAGTTCTTAGCCGACCCATCGGCTTCTAAATACAGCGCGGCTTCGTGGGACGTTGCCGATACTCGTAAGAGTAAATTCCATTACTCCAGTCCAAGTATCATGGGGATGGTCAAAGCCAAAGCCGGCCCAGTGACTTTGTTGATCATGGCCGTTTGTACGGTTATCTACTTTTTACAGATGTTCGGCTTTGGCGAAGGCGTGTTTGCTTTGCTGCATTTCCCGGCTTTTGAAGGTCAACAATGGCAGATTTGGCGTTGGGTCAGCCATGCATTGCTGCATTTCTCAGTGACACATATTGTGTTTAACCTACTGTGGTGGTGGCAATTAGGTGGTGATATTGAACGTCGTTTAGGCTCTGGGAAGTTACTGCAAATTTTCTTTATATCTGCCGCGCTGTCTGGTGCGGGGCAGTTCTATGTCGAAGGGGCTAATTTCGGGGGCTTGTCTGGTGTGGTTTATGCCTTGCTGGGTTATTTGTGGGTTCTTGGCTACCGACTACCACATCTTGGTTTGACGCTACCAAAACCGATTATCGGCTTTATGTTAGTGTGGTTAGTGTTGGGCTTTGTTCAGCCATTTATGGCGATTGCTAATACTGCTCACCTGGTGGGTTTGCTCTCTGGTATGGCAATTGCGCTGTTTGATTCAGGCAAACAGAAATACCAACAAGCATTGTGAACACTTGATAAGAATAAAAAAGACCGCCGATTGGCGGTCTTTTGTTTTGTCGTGTTAAATCGGCGGGAATTATTGATAAAGGTACTTAGTAAAGAGTAAGTCAGCAATAATTGTCTTGCCAGTTTCTGGTAGAAGAATCTCATTGAGTTTTTCTACCAAGGTTTTACGTAAGTCTTCTCGGCCAGATAACGATTTAATCGTATCTTCAGTTTGCTTGCCCAATAACTCTATAACCGCATCACGAATGAGTGGTTGATGATGCTCGACAACGGCAAGATCTTGTTGGCTCATAACCATAATATCGATACGAACTTGTACATAACCTAGCTTTTTGCCCTTGGTGTAAAAGTTAGTGGTTAAATCTGGTTCAAGAGTAAAGTAGGCCAACTGAGGTCCTGCTTCTTCCGATTCTGCCCAGGTAGGAGCTGAGATCAGCAAGCTCAATGCAAAAATAATTTGGGCTATATAACGTTTGTACATATTTCTAACTTTTCTTTCTCTGGATCGCGATACTCGAATCGCTCTAGTCTTGATACAATAGACCGTCTATAACAAATAACAGAACTTACAGTTTCAATAAGACGGTAAGTTGTTGCTTTATTGTACGCATAAAGCCACCAATTGAATACTAGTATGAATCAGCCGACATCACTCTATATTACTTCTTTAATGGAAGTAGAGTGGCAAAAACCCGAAGATTTCGACTTTCCCAATGAATTTGCTCAACATTGGCTTGAGGAGCAAGGGTCTTTGTCACGCCGCTTGAAGCAGCATTGTCAGGAGCTGACAGTGGAATTGCTGCATAACCAAATTGTAACTGCGCAGACATTACGTGCAGATGAAAGTCTATTGTTGTCTGATCAAGATTGCCTGCTGAGAGAGGTGATTTTAAGTGGGGATAACACGGATTGGGTCATAGGGCGCACGCTAATCCCACGTACAACCTTGGTCGACCAACAATATGACTTGGCTCAACAGGGCGATATCCCGTTGGGCTTGACCGTATTTAGCGCTGATAATGTTGAACGCGATGCTCTGCAAATGGGATGGGTCACTCTGCCACAGGGGCAATTTTTAGCGCGTCGTTCAAGACTGTGGATGAATCACAAACCTATGCTGGTTGCTGAGTTATTCTTACCTAATTCACCGGTTTACGCTAAGGAGAAGGTGTAAATGTCCGCAGAAAAAGCCAAAGCATATTGGCAACTGATGCGAATGGATCGCCCAATTGGCTCTCTGTTGTTATTGTGGCCGACGGTTTGGGCACTTGTGATTGCGGCCCAAGGCATACCAAGTTGGAATGTACTTATTGTATTTGTATTGGGTGTGTTCCTAATGCGTAGCGCTGGCTGTGTGATTAACGACTTTGCTGATCGTAAGGTCGATGGACATGTGAAACGTACGAAGCAGCGTCCTTTACCTTCGGGTAAAGTGACCTCGAAAGAAGCGATTGGTCTGTTTTTGGTTCTTGGTATCAGTTCATTCTTGTTAGTGCTGACTATGAACCCGCTGACGATTAAGCTCTCTTTTGCGGGTATTTTTTTAGCGTTCATTTATCCATTTATGAAGCGTTACACCCATTTGCCACAGCTGTTTTTAGGTTTGGCTTTTAGTTGGGCGATTCCGATGGCGTGGGCTGCGCAAACAGGCGAACTGCCTTGGATTGTGTGGTTTGTGTTTGTGATTAACGCTTTGTGGACTATTGCTTACGACACTCAATACGCGATGGTTGATCGTGATGATGATTTAAAGATTGGCATCAAATCGACGGCTATCTTGTTTGGTCGTTATGACAAACTAGTGATTGGCGTTCTGCAGTTGGTTACCTTGGCAATGCTGGTGCTACTTGGCCAGCACTACCAACTTGGGCAGAGCTACTACTGGACAATTCTGATGGCTGCTTCCTTGTTTGTATATCAACAGCATTTGATTCGTCACCGAGAACGTGATCTGTGTTTTAAAGCGTTCCTTAATAACAATTATGTAGGAATGGTGATTGCGATAGGTCTATTTATCGCTTTCTGGTAAGCGCTCAGTACAAAACATTCAGATATAAAAAAGGCATCCGATTGGATGCCTTTTGTGTTTTTGTCGAGATGAATATCGAGCTTAAGCGGATTATGCCTGCAGCTGGTGGATACTCTCTTCGATAGTCAACTTCACTTCTGGATAAAGCAGAGCAAATAGCAGTTTGGCAAATTGCTGCGTCTTCTCAAGATCGCAGTTGCCGTCACTATCTAGGTATTGCTGTTCTTTCAGTGTATTGAACATCGCAGCAAACACACCCTTGTCGAAGAACTCTGGTGCGTTGATGCCGTGTAGACGACCCAAGCGTTGTGCAATGTCTTGGCTTTGTTGCTCAAGGTCAGATTTACCAAGTTCTTGGTCGGCAACCAATAGATTCATTGCAATAGAGTAGCGCTGTAGGGTTTCTGTGATAGTGCGACCCAACAGAACCAATGGTTGGTTGTTGGACTGGTTGATTTCCAGCTTATCCCCTTCTTGGCAAACCATTTTCTGCTCAACGAACTCGTTTAAGATCTTCACTACCAGCTCATTCAATTCCTCTTCCTTGTAGCTTAGGAACAGCTCTTTTTTCAGGAATGGGTAAATTTGAGCGACGTTTTCTTGAATCTTCTCTACCGTCACGTTGCGCTGACGAATGATCATTTGAGCAATCAAAGAAGGCAGGGCAAACAAGTGGATAATGTTGTTGCGGTAATAAGTCATCAGAATCGACTGGTTACGATCCAATGAAATGATGTCACCCATGGTGTCAGTTTCAATCACGAACTTATCTAGGGAGATTGCGTGATCTACTAACTCTTCAGCACTTTCGGTTGGAATCGTTGAAGTGCTTGAGTACGGGTTGTTTTTAAGTAGCTTCAGGTAGCATTCAATCTGATTAATCAGAGAATCACGAGACAACGCGCGCTGACGAGATGCCAGTAGTGCCGTCGCACACAATGTCAGTGCGTTGGTTGCTGCTGCATCGTTAATGTGCGTCATCATCTTGTTTGCTAGGCCGTTCACCACAGGGTTCATCCATTGTGGTTTGCTGCCGCCCATGCGGTCGATGTCTTTAGTCCATTCTGGCGCGTGTTCATTCAGGTATTGGTTTAGCTGAATCGGTTCACCGAAGTTCACGTAACCAAGACCAAAGTTGCGCAGCTTACGCAGAGTACGCAGAACAAGACCCGCGTTTTCTTTCTCTTTGCGCGAACCGCGAAGTTCTTTGGCGTAAGTACCCACTTCCATTACATGCTCGTAACCGATGTAAACAGGTACTAGTGTAACTGGACGGTTTAGACCGCGCAGCATGGCTTGAATCGTCATTGCCAACATACCAGTTTTTGCTTGCAGCAGACGACCAGTACGCGAACGACCACCTTCACTGAAGTACTCAACCGAGTAACCTTTAGCAAACAGCTCAGACAGGTACTCACGGAAAATGGTTGAGTACAGTTTGTTGCCTTTAAAGCTACGACGAATAAAGAACGCACCACCATGACGGAAGATTGGACCCGCCGGGAAGAAGTTCAGGTTAATACCAGCGGCAATGTGAGGTGGCACCATACCTTCATGGTACAGAACGTAAGAGAGCAGTAGGTAGTCCATGTGACTGCGGTGACATGGCACGTACACGATCTCATGACCATCTTGCGCTAGGCGACGAACCGTCGAAGCGTTGTTGATGTGTAGACCTTGGTACAGCTTAGTCCACAACCAACCAAGAATACGATCGCCGTTTTTCACCAAACCATACGAGAAGTCTGCCGCAATCTCATCCATGATGTCATGGGCTTCTTTGCGAGCTTTCTCGATAGAAATGTTTTTGCTTTGCGCTTCGTCTTCAATCGCTTTTTCGATTGCAGGCGATTCCATTAAGCGTGCAAACAGCACTTGGCGTTGAGGCAGGTTCGGACCTGATGCCGCGAGCTTCTGACGAGAGAAGTGGATACGAGCAACACGTGCAAGCTTGTGCGCAATAGCGCTATCTGTCCCGTGAGAATCTGCCATGTAACGCAGTGAAACCACAGGGCTAAAGCGTACTAGACAGTCACGACCGGCTGCCATGACCGCTTTTGCTTTTTGCGGACCGTTCATTGGTTGCAGGTACGGTTTGTGGTTTTCTTCTTTACCTGGCTTGCGGCCCCAAAGTACCGTTGCTGGGATCATTTGAACGTCTAACTCGCTGTCGAGTTTGTGCAGTTCAAGTAACTCAGTAAATAGAGCAACAGACTCGCTTGGCACGTCATTATCATTGTTCATCACGGTTGGGCGAGATGCGATAAAGACGTAGCGAGTGAGTTTTTTGCCATTGATGTCTAGCGGGCTAAGCGGGTCTGGTAGACCTAGGCTCAATGCTTGTTTTTGTAGTGTCAGCAAATCCACGTTCGAACGGAATGGTAAGGCATACACAATCGGCTTAGTGAGATCGATGTTGAGATCGTCAATCGGATTCGATGGGATAGTGGTGCCCTTTACCATTACCGATAAAGGTAGTTTTAGTAATGAACGTGAAAATGATTGTCCAGAAGACATAAAGTTCACAGCCTCAATAGGTATTCAAACAAACCTAACCTTATTTCTGTGTCCGCTTTACCTTCTTATATGAAGAAGGAAATAGATACGGCTATAGAAATAAGCCTAGGCGATAAAATTTAAGCGCAGCAAGGATACCAGAAACTGGTCAAACCTTTTAATTTTATTGAGTGGAAATTAATCGAACTCCTAGGTTGTTGCTTTCACTAGACGAATTGGGTATTGAGCGTTTAAAACGCATGTTTACTTGAGGTTTGTGGGTGGGATCTGAAACTGGCGCAAATAAATTAAAAAACAACCAATTGGGTTTTCATTTGTTCGTTTACTGGATATACTCACAGTTAACTGTATAAAAAGACAGGTGACATATGAAGCCGTTAACGCCACGCCAACAACAAGTTTTCGATTTGATTAAAAGCAAAATCGAAGACACCGGAATGCCACCAACTCGTGCAGAGATTGCGCGTGAGCTGGGCTTCCGTTCTGCAAATGCTGCAGAAGAACACCTAAAAGCGCTTGCTCGTAAACAAGCGATTGAAATTATTCCTGGCGCATCTCGCGGGATCCGAATCCTACTTGAAGATGCGGCAAACGACGATCAAGGCTTGCCTTTGATTGGTCAAGTTGCTGCTGGTGAGCCGATTCTGGCTCAAGAGCATGTGGAATCTCACTACCAAGTAGATCCTGCGATGTTCAAGCCTAAAGCCGATTTCTTACTTCGCGTAAACGGCGAAAGTATGAAAGATATCGGTATCATGGACGGCGACTTACTTGCTGTGCACAAAACTCAAGATGTGCGCGATGGTCAAGTTGTCGTTGCTCGTGTTGATGACGATGTGACAGTGAAGCGTCTCGAGCGCAAAGGTTCTACAGTACTGCTGCACGCAGAAAACGAAGAGTTTTCACCAATCCAAGTCGACCTAACGTCACAACACTTGATGATCGAAGGTCTGGCAGTTGGCATCATCCGCAATACCGACTGGATGTAGGCTTCTTACCTCAAGTATTCTAATAAAGCCCAGCGCTCTGCTGGGCTTTGTGTTTTCTGCACTTTCTTTTCCCATTTTTATTTTCTTCAAAGCACATTTCTTTTCTTACAAGCATAGTTACGTTCGCACTGACTCAGAGTTTTTGGCTGTTACGGTAAAACTTGAAAGTGATATTGAGATTTATTATCATCTAATTCCATTTAACCATTTTCTTTTCGGCGCAAGGAAATGCCCATGTCCAAGCCTCAACATCACGTACCTAATCATCTGTTGAAACCGTTGTTTTTGCGTAGCCGCGAAAGTTTGGTCGATAACGGCTTGGTGTACGATCCGATCGCTGCAAAAGCGTGCTTGAGTTGCAAGATGGCGCCAGATTGCATCAGTGGCGACGTTGATCAGAAGCAGCTGCTGCACGTGACTTTAACTCAGCTGTGCGATCAGCAGGTCAGTCACTTTCTTCAACAACACTCAGACGCTTGGATCATTAACGTCGGTGCCGGTTTAGATACGCGCTTCTACCGTTTGGACAATGGTCGTTGTCACTGGATTGAACTGGATGTCACCGAGAATCTGGTTTGGCGTCAGCGATTGTTTCATAAAAACGAACGCTACGAGCATCGTTGCGGCAGCGTAGAAGACATGAGTTGGTTAGATGAACTGCGCATCCCTGAAAAGGCACCAGTATTGATTCTGTGTGAGATGGCTTTACTCGATTGCGATGAATCGCGCGTTGCGACTTTCATCCAAACTCTGGGTCGTCATTTTGTATCGGCAGAAGTGTGCATGGTACTAGCAGGTGACTTAACCGAAAGTAAATGGGGTCAGAAGCTCGGCTCAGATACGTATGCACATGGTTTTGAAGCACCAGCACAACAAGTACTGCATTGGCTGCCATGGGCGCAATGGGTGAAAGCCTTCTCGCCATTCGACCGATTCTGCTCACGTTGGAAAGCATGGCAACGTTGGTTGAATAAGATCCCAATGTTGAAGCATCGTCTCACGCCAGTTCTCGTTCACATCAAGTGGTAATTGGCTAGGCATTGAACACTCAGGTACACTCGCTGATCTAAACAACGAGGTGCCTGTGACAAACTCTATCTTCTCTCCTTTATCGAATCCTCAAGTGCATCGCCAAGTGTTAGCGCTCGCTATTCCTATGGTGCTGTCGAATATTACTGTTCCACTATTGGGCTTGGTTGACGCTGCGGTGATCGGTCACCTTGAACACGCTTGGTATCTAGGTGGTGTTGCGCTTGGTAGCACCATGATCAGTGTGACGTTTTGGTTGCTTGGCTTTTTACGTATGTCGACTACTGGATTAGCGGCGCAATCCTATGGTGGTGAAGACCGAAAACAACTCGCCTTGGTGTTTATGCAAGGCTCACTCATGGCATTGCTGTTTGCGTTAGTCTTTCTTATTGCCCATAACCCGATCGCGGATCTGATATTTGGTTGGAGTGATGCCAGTGCGGAAGTGAAGCGCTACGGCATGCAATATTTCTCCATTCGTGTATGGAGTGCGCCCGCTGCGCTGATGAACTTTGTTCTGTTGGGTTGGTTGCTCGGAACGCAAAACTCCAAAGCACCAATGTGGATGGTGATCATCACCAACGTAACCAATATTGCGCTCGATTTGCTGTTTGTTATTGGCTTGGGCTGGAAAGTCGAAGGGGCAGCGCTAGCGTCGGTGATTGCTGATTACTCAGGCATGGCGTTTGGCTTGATGTGTGTGTGGAAAACATGGCGTGCACGTCAATTGCCATCACCTAAGAGCCTTCTCACCGATACTCAACATGGGCTAGGGCGGTTCGTAAAACTCAATCGCGATATCTTCTTACGCTCACTCTGTTTACAAGCTACGTTTAGCTTTATGACTTTCCAAGGTGCGAGCTTTGGTGATGATGTGGTTGCGGCCAATGCGGTATTGATGAGTTTCTTGATGATGATTTCCTATGGCATGGACGGTTTTGCTTACGCCATGGAAGCCATGGTTGGTAAAGCGATTGGTGCCAAAGACCGAGCGCAGCTCAGTGCTTCGTTGATTGGTATTTTCTTTTGGAGTCTGATCATCTGTTTAGGTTTGACTGCAGTATTTGGTTTGGCGGGATCACACTTGATCGCCATGATCACTTCGATTGAAGCGGTGCAGCAGCAAGCTTCGGTGTATCTGCCATGGCTGGTGGTCATGCCATTGGCCTCGATGTGGTGCTTCCTCTTTGATGGCATTTTTGTTGGTGCCACTAAAGGTAAAGATATGCGAAACAGTATGTTCGTGGCGACTTGCTGTTTCTTTGCGATTTTCTTTTTGTTCTCTGGCTGGCAAAACCATGCGCTGTGGTTTGCGATGACCAGTTTCATGGCAATGCGAGGGATTGGACTCGGCGCTATATTCTTCTATCAATGGCGCAAGGGAAGCTTTCTTGCCTAGTTACACATAAAAAAACAGCAGGTCGAAACCTGCTGTTTTTGCTTTTGGATCATGGCAACCCAATTGAATTAGAATAATCGGTTCAAACCGTTCAGTGCCGCTACGCGATACGCTTCTGCCATGGTCGGGTAGTTAAAGGTGGTATTGACGAAGTATTCAATCGTATTGGCTTCGCCTTTTTGTTCCATGATGGCCTGACCGATGTGGATGATTTCCGCCGCGCGCTCACCAAAGCAGTGAATACCAAGAATCTCTTTGGTTTCACGATGGAAGAGGATTTTCAAACTGCCGATGTCTTTACCTGCAATCTGTGCACGAGCGAGATGCTTGAACGAAGAGCGTCCCACTTCGTAAGGCACTTTCGCCGCAGTCAGTTCTTGCTCGGTTTTACCCACTGAGCTGATTTCTGGAATGGTGTAGATACCCGTTGGGATGTCATCAATCAGATTTCCGTCAGCTTGTCCTTTCGTGATGGCTTGTGCCACGAAACGACCTTGGTCATACGCTGCACTCGCTAGGCTAGGGTAGCCAATCACATCACCGACTGCATAGATGTGTTCCACCTCTGTACGGTAGTTACCATCTACTTTAAGTTGCCCGCGAGAGTCGCTTTCTAATCCAACTGCAGGTAGGTTGAGTTTGTCTGTATTACCCGTTCGACCATTAGCATACAGTAAGCAGTCTGCTTTCATCTTTTTACCTGATTGCAGGTGTACGATTACGCCGTCTTCGGTGCCTTCTATTTTCTCGAATGTTTCGTCGTTGCGAATCACCACGCCGCTGTTCCAGAAGTGGTAAGACAATGCATCTGAGACTTCGTTATCTAGGAAAGAGAGCAGACGGTCGCGAGTATTAATCAGATCGGTCTTTACACCCAAACCACGGAAGATAGAAGCGTATTCACAACCGATAACCCCAGCACCGTAAATGATGATGTGGCGAGGGTCGTGTTTCAGGCTCAGGATAGAGTCACTGTCGTAGATGCGTTCATGCAAGAAGTCGACGTTGTTCGGTTGGTATGGACGAGAGCCTGTGGCGATAACAAATTTGTCCGCGGAGTACACCTCTTCCGTACCATCACTTTGCATCACCGCGATGGAGTAGTTATCGATAAAGCGCGCAGTACCAAACAACAGTGTGCATGAATTGCGGTCATAAAAGCCCTGACGAAGTCGAGTTTGCTTATCAATCACCGATTTCGCATGACCTAAAATGTCAGAAAATGTTGCATGAAGGCTGGTGTTATTACGACAGAATAGAGGGTTGCTATTGAACTCAATGATACGGCTAACCGCGTGACGCAATGCTTTCGATGGTATGGTTCCCCAGTGCGTACAACCGCCACCAACACTGCTTTCTTTTTCAACGATGGCAACATTCAGACCGGCTTTGGTCAATCCCATTGCCGCCCCTTCACCGCCAGGGCCACTACCAATTACGATCACGTCATAGTGATTAGCATGCGCCATGATGTCTTCCTTGTTATATTTAATTAACATTGCTGTAGCGGGATTTTAACTCATTTGCTCTACAGGTACACATCATCGCTGCTAGAGAGTGGAAGTGATCACGTAGAATCGACCAAAAGAACTAATTGGTATGCTGTATGTCTACAATTTGAAGCGAAACGTTTGCATTTAAACGTCGGGCAATAGTAACTTGCTCGCGCTTGCTTCAGTCGAGGCAACATATCTTTTTACGTAGGGGCTAATTGCGTTATATTGATGCTCTTGTACCCAATAGAAAAAAGAGCAAGTTTTAGAATGAAATCGATGGGAATCCGCGCGCAGCAAAAAGAAAAGACACGTCGATCATTGATCGATGCGGCATTTAATCAACTCAGTGCGGATCGCAGCTTTTCCAATCTCAGCTTGCGTGAGGTTGCCCGGGAGGCCGGAATAGCACCCACTTCTTTTTACCGTCACTTCAAAGATATGGACGAACTTGGTTTAACCATGGTTGATGAGGGCGGTCTACTGTTACGCCAACTGATGCGTCAAGCTCGTCAGCGTATTGTCAAAGAAGGCAGTGTGATTCGAACTTCGGTTGAAACCTTCATGGAATTCATTGAAAGTAGTCCTAACGTATTCCGCTTGTTGTTGCGTGAGCGCTCTGGTACTTCCTCTGAGTTTCGTACTGCTGTCGCTCGAGAAATACAACATTTTGCGGCAGAATTGACTGAATATTTAATAAGCACCGGTATGACCAAGGAAGAGGCGTTTACTCAAGCTGAGGCGTCAGTCACTTTGGTATTCAGTTCAGGTGCGGAAGTTTTAGACTTAGATCGACGTGAGCGCGATGAACTCGCCGAGCGATTGATCATGCAATTGCGAATGATAGCCAAAGGGGCTTATTGGTATCGCAAAGAACGTGAACGTAACCGATTAAAAGGCGGGATAGAATAATGTCGAATGGAAATAAATCTGAAAAGAAAACGCTGATTTTGGCACTGGTTGCAGGTATGTGTGGTGATGCTTTGTTGTCATGGTTGACCATGAGCGAAGTATCTTTCTCAATCTTCCCTCTGATTGCACTCGTGCTAGCAGTACAGGCGCTTTACCAAGAATACCTTAACAACCCAGTATCGGAAGATATCCCACTTGTTGGTCTGGCGTGTTTCTTCGTGGGGGCATTTGGTCACTCTGCTTTCATCAAAGCACAATACCCAGAAGCAGGTTCTAACTTCTTCGCGATCCTAGTTTCAATGATTCTATTGGCTTGGGTTGGAAAAAAGCTAGGTTTCATGGAAAAGAAAACTTCTGCTGAGTAAGCCAAAAGAACTCAACAAAAAAGCGAGCTACTGAGCTCGCTTTTTTTATGCCTGACGCTGGTGGATTACGCTTTGCGTTCCAATAGTACGCCAGCTTCCATGTGGTGGGTGTAAGGGAACTGGTCAAACAGAGCAAAACGCGTCACGTTGTGTGTTTCACATAGAATGTCCAAGTTCTCTTTTAATGTTTCAGGGTTACAAGAGATGTACATGATGCGCTCATAACCTTGCACCATTTTACAAGTATCAACGTCCATACCTGAGCGTGGTGGATCAACAAAAATTGTATTGCAGTTGTAGCTCTTCAGATCCACGCCTGCATCTTGTAGGCGACGGAATTCACGCTTACCTTCGATTGCCTGAGTAAACTCTTCCGCTGATAGACGTAGGATTTGTACGTTATCAATCTCGTTCGCGGCGATGTTGTACTGCGCAGAAACCACAGATGGCTTCGCTAGCTCAGTTGCTAACACGCGGTCAAAGTTTTGTGCCAGCGCCAGAGAGAAGTTACCGTTACCACAGTAAAGCTCTAGTAGATCCCCCGTGCTTTCTTGAGTGCAGTCGACCGCCCATTCCAGCATCTTCTCTGCCACTTTACCGTTTGGTTGGGTGAAGCTGTTTTCAACTTGCTGGTAAATGTAGCTTTGACCATTCACATCTAGCTTTTCGATCACGTAATCACGGTCTAAGACAATCTTCATCTTACGTGCACGGCCAATGATGTTTAGGTTGAAGCCCTCATCATTTAAGCGTTGTTTTAGTGCTTTTGCGTTTTCAATCCATTCTTCGTCAAGTTGACGATGGTAAAGCAGTGAAACCAGAATCTCACCACTTAGGGTAGACAGAAAATCCACTTGGAACAGTTTGCGACGTAATGATTCGTTGTCTTTCATCGCATCCACTAAAAGTGGCATCAAGTCGTTGATCAGGCGACTGGCTGCTGGGAATTGGTCAACACGGTATTTTTCACGAGTTTCTTGGTTGAACATGATGTAGTAAAGGTCTTCACCTTCATGCCAAACGCGGAACTCAGCACGCATGCGGTAGTGCTGCTCTGGTGATTCAAACACTTCCAGTTCTGGCACGTTGTATGGCGCGAACATATCGGTCAGACGTTCGACTTTTTCAGCCAGTTGTTCTTGGTAGCGTTGTGGGTTTACATCAAGAGTAGCCATGATCTTACCTTTTATGGTGCATTCAATTTAAGAGCGCAGATTTTATTCAATCTTAATAGGATGTCCAGTTTTGTGCCCTAATTGATCTAAAGATAGTGTGTTCTGTGTCAGTTGATACTCAAATGAACCAAATCGTTACAATGGTCAGGGTTAATATTGGCTGGACAAATAATCAATAGCTTAATAGTATTTGCCTCAAGCTGGTGCTATCTAGCAATCTAGATGGCTGAAATGGGAATCTGGTGGAAATCCAGAACTGACGCGCAGCGGTAAAAGAGAACGAACGCTCATTAAGACACTGCATTAGTTTATGTGGGAAGTCGAGCAAGTAGGTAGAACAACCTCGCTCTTAAGTCCGAATACCTGCCAGCAACTGAGCCACAGCACTGGACTGCTCAATAAGAGTAGGGCTCGGTAGGAATTACGCGATTTAGGACAATACAATGAGAAAAACTCTTCTTGCGATGACGTGTGCATCGCTGCTTTCACCTACCTTTTATTCACAGGCCCAAGAAGCCTCCGCAGACGAAACGGTTGTGGTTACCGCAAACCGATTCCAGCAAATTGATGGTGCGGTTCTCGCACAAACCGTTACCGTAACTAAAGAAGATATTCAACGCCTTCAAGCAAATAGCCTGTTTGATGTGTTCCGTACTCTGCCGAGTGTTGAAGTTGCTCAATACGGTGGACGTGGTCAATCTGCATCTATCTACGTTCGAGGTGGTAGTTCATCCCAAGTTCTGGTTTTAGTAGATGGTGTACGTATGCCACGTGCAATCATGGGTGGTATCGACTTTAACCAATTTCCAATCAACTCGATTGAACGTATCGACTACATTCGTGGGGCGCGAGCTTCTATTTACGGTTCGGAAGCGATTTCTGGTGTAATCAACATTATTACTCGTGCGTCTATTAATGACGATTCAGGTCGAGTGTCTGCAGGTTATGGCTCAAATAACTATAAAAAAGGCACGTTTGTGGTCTCTAAACCTGTAGGTGAAGGGAAACACTTTAAGGGCGTGCTCGGTTACGAGAAAACAGACGGTTTTAACGTTAAACCTTTACCAGGTGTGAACGACGGTGATGAGCATGGCTTTGAGACACTCAACTTTAAACTAGGCTACCAACAAAATTTCTCTGATAACTTATCTGGTTATGTTGGGTTGAGTGCTTACAACAATGACTACGATTACGATAACAGTAGCTATGGTAATCCTGCTTGGGGAACGGTTGATAAGCACGAAAAGAAAACGGGTGAAGTTGAGTATGTTGGTGCAGATCTGTCGTTGGAATATAACAGAGACGTTTACTCATCTGAATTGAAACTGGCTTATGGTCAGCAAGACAACTATGACCATAAATCAGGCCAAAGCAAATCAACTGGCGACCACGTTGCTATTGAACAGTTCAACGCGATTTGGCTGAACTCGTACAGTGTTAACGAAGAGTTGAGCGTTGGTGGTGGTTTGGATTACCGTACTGAGAAGCTCGCCAAGGGCTATATTGCACCAAGTGACTGGGGACCAGCTAAAGACTACGATCCAGAAAAGAACCCAAGAACCAACTTTGGTGTTAGTGCCATTGCTCAATACGCTTATGACGTCTGGACGTTAGAAGCGAGTGTACGTAATGACGACAACAACCAGTTTGGTAACAACACCACGTGGCAAACTGCAGCGGGTTGGAAGTTTTACCAAGGTTATGAATTGACTCTGAGCCACGGTACAGCCTTCCGCGCCCCGAGCTTTGTTGATTTGTATTACCCAGGCTACGAAATGCCAAACCTGAAACCGGAAGAGTCAGAAAATACCGAGCTGTCGCTATCGGGTGCAGTATCGATTGTTGATTGGACGGTAACGGGTTACTACAACCAAATTGAGAACATGTTGATTTGGGAAGGAGCTGGCATGCAAAATGTTGGTGAAGCCGAAATTAAAGGTGTGGAGCTAGAGGTGAAATTCGATACAAATATCGTTTCTCACGAGTTCTACTTAGATTACAAAGACCCCGTTGATAAATCTGGTGCAGAAGATACTCAACTCGCTTACCGCTCTAAGCGCGGTGCCAAATGGAACGCTTACGCGACGTTTGACCAATGGACGCTAGGTTCACAGTATCTATACCAAGGCGAGCGGTTTAGTGGCAGTACAAGATTGCCGAGCTACAGTCTATGGAACTTCACCGCGTCTTACGCAGTAAGCCAAAACTGGGACATCAATGCGAAGCTAAGTAACGCCTTTGATAAAGATTACGAGATGTATGTGGGCTACGCGACACCAGGGCGTCAGTACTTTGTCTCGGTGGACTACCGCTTCTAATCGAATCTAATAAGACCGCCACATCGGCGGTCTTTCTTATTGTGAGTCAGGTCCGAGTGGAAATTGGTAACGAGGAAAGTTAATGACAAAAGCAAAACGTGTCGTGGTCAGCTGGTCGAGTGGCAAAGACTCTACGCTAACGTTGGAGCGACTAAACGAGAATCCCCTTTATCAGGTGGTTGGCTTGTACACCACCTACGTTGATAAAGAAGTGCCTTTCCAAGCGACGCCATTAGAGGTTGTGCAAATGCAGGCAGACTTACTTGGCCTTCCGCTTATAACTATCGAACTGTCTGAAGTGTTCCCGAGTAACGACATTTATCAATCGACTATCGTTAATGCATTACATAATAGTGGACTAAACATTGAAGCCGTCGCGTTTGGCGATATGTTCTGTAATGGTATTGCCGATTATCGACGCAGCTATATTGAGCCTGCTGGTTGGGAGTGTGTCTTCCCTTTACTAGGAGAAGAGAGCAGGGTGTTAGCGATTGAAATTGTCGATCGTGGCATTCAAACCATGCTGGTAACGACCGATGGAGAAGTATTGCAGTCGGAGTTGTGTGGACGTAGGTATGACAAAGCACTAATAGAGTCATTCCCCGGTCATATTGATCCCTGCGGAGAAAATGGCGAATTCCATACATTGGTGACATCAACCCCTTCATTTCAAGGACATATAGAATTGACTATGCTTGAAGTGGAAATAGGGGAGCGATTCAGTCATCAAAGATACCAAGCCAAAGCATTGCCAAAACAAATCTAACCAGTATGATCGCCGAGTCCCTAATTTGCAGGTAAGACTCGTGCGAGCATCAAGTAAGAAAAAAGTCCTAGTGTTTGATTCCGGTGTCGGAGGGTTATCGGTCTTCCAAGAAATCCACCGACTTCTGCCACATATGGATTACTTGTATCTGTTCGATAACGAAGCCTATCCGTATGGTGAGCTCGATCAAGATGTGTTGATTACTCGCGTTAATAAGCTGGTGGCAGCGTTGGTCGAAGAGCATCAAGCTGACATCGTGGTCATCGCCTGCAATACCGCAAGTACCATAGTGCTGCCTTCACTGCGTGCGAATCTATCTATTCCAGTTGTTGGTGTAGTTCCTGCGATAAAGCCAGCATCACTACTTGCTTCTCAAGGCGTAGGACTTATTGCTACGCCCGCGACAGTGACTCGTCAATATACTCATGAACTTATCCGCGACTTTGCTCAAGGCAAACCAGTCGAGTTATTAGGCTCGACTCGCTTAGTGGATATGGCAGAAGAAAAGCTGCGTGGTGAAAGTATTTCTCTTTCAGAGTTGGAGAGTATTCTTCTCCCACTACGTAATAAAGTCGATGTTGCAGTACTAGGCTGTACTCACTTCCCTTTAATTAAAGACGAAATACATCAAGCATTGGGTGGCGAAGTAACGTTAGTTGATTCTGGAGAAGCCATTGCCCGACGAGTGAAAGCGTTAATATCGAGTGACACAAAGGAAGAGAGTAAAGATGAGGGGAGTAAGAAGATATATGCCAGTGCACCTCCTTGGCAAGAAGATGCACTGAATGTATGTTTGGCAAACCTAGGATTTAATCCTGTTCAGGTTTATCGCCATCCGGGTGTTTAGGGTCATTAGCAATACGCACTTTAAGCGTACGTTCCATATATTCCTTCTCATTAAGTTTAGCGATAGTAGGTTTTGCATCTGCTGCTGCCATCACTACGAAACCAAACCCTCTTCTTTTACCAGTGCGCTTATCTTTCATTAAGCGTACCGCGTAAACCTGCCCGTACTCAGCAAACAAATCACGAACGTGACTCTCATTAGCCTTATAAGGAAGGTTGCCGACATACAGCGTTTTAGTTGAAGGATCGGAATCAGAAGATTGAATAACAGGTGTCTTGCTAGAAAGTGAAAACAGAAAAGCAGTAGCGACAACACCGATAACAAAGCTCAATGCTGGTGAGACTGGTACTTGAGAGAAGATAACTCCACCAAGAACCGACAACCCAACACATAAGATCAGATTTTTTTTAGACGTCATTTTGATTACTACATATAGATGAAAAATAGATAAGCTGCCTATTAACAAAATAGACACACGGATCTTACGTATATGGTTGGTGTTTTTCCAACCAATTGCTGTGATATGTCTCAAATGTGACGAAGAAATATGCAGATATTACGTGTTTGATGGATAAATAAGCGCTTGAACTGTTTTTTTAAAAAAAGGGTTGCGCTCATTTCTAGATTCCCTATACTGCGCATCCACCGACACGGAGTGAGACGAAAGTCACACAGCGAGTCGGGAAGAGAGAAAAAAGAATTTGAAAAAATGCTTGACTCTCAAATTTGGAGGCGTAAGATACGCACCCCTAACGACGAAGCGCTGAGGTGGTGAGTTAGTTAGAAAAAGCTCTTTAAAAATAAGAACCTATCAATCTGTGTGGGCACTCGTTGATGATAATCCAATTAGATATTTCTTTCTTAACGGAAAGCGGTATCAAATTAGGTTTCAATGAAACGAAGTGACCATTGAATCGAAAGATTCAGCACAGTCAATTCAAACATTACTTTATGTAATGTTCAGTATTCATTGAGCCGAACAAAATCTTAAATTGAAGAGTTTGATCATGGCTCAGATTGAACGCTGGCGGCAGGCCTAACACATGCAAGTCGAGCGGAAACGAGTTATCTGAACCTTCGGGG
>NZ_JBQEQR010000003.1:0-835 GCF_052037695.1 Vibrio sp. WZ-1
ATGACGGGGTGTTGCTCTCTCGGTTATGTTTCTTGTCATTCTGAACAGCGAGGAACGAGCATGATTCAGAATCTGCTTACCGAGTACTGTGACTTGATGTGCAATATTGAGCCAAGAGTGCGTGGCAATTAGATTCCTGATCTCGCCTAGGCTAGTCGGAATGGCGGAGGGTGGGTATTGAGCTCCCAGTTATATTTCTCGTCATTCTGAACAGCGAGGGACGAGCATGATTCAGAATCTGCTCACCGAGTGCTGTGACTTGATGTGAAATATTGAGTTAGAGCGCGTGTGGCAATTAGATTCCTGGTCTCGCTTAGGCTAGTCGGAATGGCGGAGGGTAGGTATTGAGCTCCCAGTTATATTTCTCGTCGTTCTGAACAGCGAGGGACGAGTGTGATTCAGAATCTGCTCACCGAGTGCTGTTGCTTGATGTGAAATATTGAGCTCCCAGTTATATTTCTTGTCATTCTGAACAGCGAGGAACGAGCATGATTCAGAATCTGCTTACCGAGTACTGTGACTTGATGTGCAATATTGAGTGAGAGCGTGTGGCAATTAGACTTCTGATCTCGCTTAGGCTAGTCGGAATGGCGGAGGGTAGGTATTGAGCTCCCAGTTATATTTCTCGTCATTCTGAACAGCGAGGGACGAGTGTGATTCAGAATCTGCTCACCGAGTGCTGTTGCTTGATGTGAAATATTGAGCCAAGAGTGCGTGGCAATTAGATTCCTGAGCTCGCCAAGGTTCGTCGGAATGACAGAGGGTAGGTATTGAGCTCCCAGTTATGTTTCTCGTCATTCTGAACAACGAGGGACGAGCATGATTCAGAATCTGC
>NZ_JBQEQR010000010.1:0-689 GCF_052037695.1 Vibrio sp. WZ-1
TTTGTTCCACTAATAAATTCCGGAGCATCGTTGTTACCAGTAATAGTCACAACCACCTCATGAGTCGTGCCATCTGCAGATGTTACTGTCATGGTGCGGATCACCGGATCGCTATCGGCGTCTAACGCTTGCACGTCTGGGTGACTGTTGTTCAGCTCATACGTCCAGTTACCATCGGCATCGATAGAGAACGTACCCCAGTTGCCATCTTGAACGTCGGTTTGAGGTTGGAAGACCGCTTCACCTGCATCAGGGTCGTCCAAGTTTAGGTTACCACCAGTAGTCAGCGTTACGTCTTCTTGCACCGCGCCCGCGTCATCACCCGGTTGATCTGGTGTGATGATCGCTTTGTCGTCTGAGCCAGTAATAGTGACTACAACGTCATGAGTAGTACCGTCCGCCGACGTCACTGTCATGGTGCGGATCACCGGATCGCTATCCGCATCTAACGCTTGCACGTCTGGGTGACTGTTGTTCAGCTCATACGTCCAGTTACCACCTGCATCGATAGAGAACGTACCCCAGTTGCCATCTTGAACGTCGGTTTGAGGTTGGAAGACCGCCTCACCTGCATCAGGGTCATCCACGTTTAAGTTGCCGCCAGTGGTCAGCGTTACGTCTTCTTGCACTGCGCCCGCGTCATCACCCGGTTGGTCTGGTGTGATGATCGCTTTGTCATCTGAGCCCGT
>NZ_JBQEQR010000009.1:0-1291 GCF_052037695.1 Vibrio sp. WZ-1
TGACCCGTCCTGATATGGGTTGACACTTTTAGTTAAAACGCTCGATGAACTTCATCGGGCGTTTTGTATTTTAGAGCTGTATGTGGTCTCTGTTCATTATAGAGTTTCACAGACTCAGCGACCATTTTCTTAGCTTCATTCAAGTCATTCGGCTTAGTCAGCAAGTACTCCATCTTTAAGATACCATTTACTCTTTCCGCTAGAGCGTTTTGATAGCAGTCGTATCCATCAGTCATAGAGCATGTCACATGATATTTTCTGTGTAATGACTGATATTCTTCAGAGCAGTATTGAATACCTCGATCAGAGTGATGGATAAGCTCTCCATCATATCGCCGCTTTTTCAAAGCTTTCAGGAACGCACTCTTAACGGCTTGCGTCTTCATATTATCATCGAGATGATACCCAACTATCTTCCTCGAGTAAGCGTCAGTGATTAAGCTGAGATAAGTATTTCCCGCTCGTGTTGCCAAGTAAGTAATATCAGCGACCCACAACTGCTCCGGTTTATTTGGAACCACGCCCTCTTTGATTCGGTTTGGATGGCAGTGGAACCGGTGATGGCTGTTTGTTGTTCGATGATAAGCCCTACGGTTTAAGACCAATAGGCGATGCTGTTTTAGCAATAAAAACAGACTGTCTCGCCCTATATAAATGTTACTCTGACTGAGTAAGTACTTAAGCTTTCGAGTTCCTAATCGAGGATGTCGAATCCTTTGCTCTTTGACGAACCCAATGACAGATTGCTCTTTCTGAGTTCGCTGAAGCTCGAGCGCGCAGCGTTTGTAAAATGCCTGTCGAGTAATCCCGATGAAGTGACAAGCTTTAGTTACTGTGAGCCTTTTGACCGTTTTTTCCTTAATAACTCGGCTTTGCGCTTCTTTGAGATTCGGACACCGAAATCTCTATCCATTACTTTTACGACAGCCTCAAAGAAGTCCGCTTTCAGTTGAGTTTCTTCGAGTTGTTGCTCGAGTTCTTTTATCCGTTGTTCAGGAGTTTGAGTAGAAGGAGAATCAGGCATACCATTACCTACTGTGTTTGGTTTCTCTATTCCTTTAGACCAATTTAGCTGACCGTGCTTGCGAAGCCAAACTAAGACAGTAGACCGACCTTGTATACCATATCGCTCTTGAGCTTGTTTATAGGTCATTTCACCTTTTTCTACTTGGTCAACGACCGTCAATTTAAAAGCAAGAGAATAATCTCGTTGGGTTCGTTTACTTGTTGATTTCATGACACTCTCCAATTTCATGTCGGAAATGTGTCAACCTTATTTAGGACGGTACAG
>NZ_JBQEQR010000033.1:0-24979 GCF_052037695.1 Vibrio sp. WZ-1
TCAAGTAGCAAATTGCACATAACAAAGCATTTAAGAGTGATTCCCAACGCTTGGCATTTTTAGTGTCATCGTTGGGTTTTGTGTTTACGGTGGTATGGTTAAGTTTTGTGGTGGCGTTGCTCACACCTTAATGCGGCGTTAGTTTTATGGAGGAAATATTGTGGAAATCTGGAAGTTATTGTTCTTTATACCTGCGTGTTTTGCGCTCAATATGACTCCGGGTCCAAACAATCTATTGTCCATGAACAATGCTCGCTGTTACGGTTTCAAGTCCGCTTTTATTGCTGGGCTTGGTCGTATTGCTGCATTCGCTGTAATGATTGCCTTGGCTGCTTCTGGCTTAGCAGTCGTGCTCTATGCTTCTGAGACTCTATTTCTAACGATTAAAATTGTGGGCGCGGCTTACTTGTTGTGGATTGCCTTTAATCTTTGGCGTTCGGAAGCAAGTCCTGTTTCTGAACTAGAAAATATTCGCAACCGATTAGGTTTGGCTAAACAAGAATTTTTGCTAGCCGCCGGTAATCCAAAGGCGATCTTAATCTTTACCGCCTTTCTACCACAGTTCGTCGATGTTTCAGCGAGTGTAAATGAACAGTTCTTTGCTTTAGGGGCTACGTTCCTCATTTTAGAAATGGGTGCAATATCGATTTATGCGATATTTGGAATTTACTTAAGGCAATGGTTTACGAAGCCGAAAATGGCAAAGCGCTTCAATAGAGGTTGTGCAACTTTTTTGGCTATGTCTGGAGCAAGCTTGTTACTGAGTCGCCAGCAATAAAACTAACAAACTGTTTAAGAGTGATTCGCAACGCGTGGCATTTTTACAATGCGTTGCGTTTAGTGTTTAAGGTGGTATGCGGGAGCTTCGGCATTGCGTTGCTCACACCTTAACAGGGCGTTAGGGCGCTAAAGTAATTGTGAGCTGAACGTGCCTTAAGGTTAGCTCTGATACACAGAGCCAACCTCTAAGTTAAGCTACTATTTGTGCGAGTATATTTGGAATTACGCTAATGCAGGCGGTTGCTAGGCTTAACGCAAAAACGTTGTTTGAGTCTTTTTGAGCCAGCAAAACAGCTAAAATCAGCAAGACTAGTATTACTGAAAGTGACAGTAAACAAGCTAAATCTTTTGTGGATAAAGTCATACTCTTTACTCCTTTTTTGGGAGTATTAGAACCTTGCATTTGAAATCAGTAATAAACAGGATCTAACACAACCGTTTGAGTTATAGGTTTTTTCGACTTCATCGATCCACACTTAGCTTCAAGTTTGCCTTTTAAAACAATTCGCTATTCAGTTTCACAATTTTGTACGTGATGTAAGCTATAGCTATAATATTGCGGTGTCAATCTACAGCTCTGTAGTTCTATGAATAAGTTCACATAATTAGTAACAGCAATTGTTGTGGTTGCGCCCTAACAAACTGTTTAAGAGTGATTCGCAACGCGTGGCATTTTTACTATGCGTTGATTTTAGTGTTTAAGGTGGTATGCGGCAGCTTAGGTATTGCGTTGCTCACACCTTAACAGGGCGTTATATTTCTAAGAGGAATCAATTTGATATCTACGTATTTACCGATCACGGTAGTGGTTACTTTAATCTTATTTTGCACTCGTGAAATCCTCGATTTAACGAAGAAATATCGCGAAAAAAAGCGCATGTTAGCTACCTTAAAAGTGCTTATATCTGAAGAATTAAAAGACAATTATCATGCGCTAGATGCTCTTTACACTGTGTTGGGCAAAGTTGATAAATCGTTGAAAGGGGGCGAAAAATCAATACCTGTAGATAAGAGTGTTAAAGCAGATCGCTATGGCAACGAAATGGTTAATATTTTTATCGGTGAAAACGCAGAGTATGGCGCTCTTCATATGCCATTCCCTAAGTTTTCAACCAAACGGTACGAGTCTTACATCAAAGATGTCGCCTCATTAGATCTGCAGTTATACGATGCGATAACTGCATACTATAAAGAACTTCGTTACTGTGAGAAAATCCGCTGTGAGGTCATTGAATACCTAGAACGAGATGACAATCTAATTTACTGGGCTTTTGATCATCGTGTAAATCTTATGTTTGAACGTAAATCAGACTATGAAACTTTGAGTCAAAATCTTCATGCTTTACTGACAGGTAAGCATATGAAAATTGATAGCAGTGAAGTTGTGGAGACCGAAATATAACAAAGCATTTAAGAGTGATTCTCAACGCTTGGCATTTTCCATTCCATCGTTGAGTTCAGTGTTTACGGTGGTAAGGTTTAGTTTCGTGGTCGCGTTGTTCACACCTTAATGCGGCGTTAGTGTTTACATCAAAATTTACGCAAAAATAGGGAAGGAGTATGACTAAATCTGTCTATGTTGCTGGTAGTTTCAAGAATCTAGAAAAGATGCAGGCGATACGAGAAACATTGGTCAATGCAGGTATCCAAGCAACCATCTCTGAGCCTCTTCAAGCTAATGGTATTGATGGTTGTTTGCAGCGTATTAGAGAAGCTGACATTACCTATATTCTAAATTTTGGTGGTTACGTCGGTAAAAGTGTCGCAATGGATATTGGTTATGCTTTAGGTTTAGGCAAACCAGTCTATGCTCTTGAACCTATCGAAGACCCGGATATCACCCACTTGCTTACATGTGTTGCCACGCCAGATGAAGTTATTGTTGAACTAGGTGGAAATAGTAAAAACTAACAAACTGTTCAAGAGGGATTCGCAACGCGTGGCATTTTCACTATGCGTTGGTTTTAGTGTTTAAGGTGGTATGCGGTAGCATTGGTATTGCGTTGCTCACCCCTTAACAGGGCGTTATGTGATTCGAGAGGTATCAAATGAATCAAGCAGACATGGTATATAACCTGCTCAGTGGTGTTGTTGTAGATTTAAATAGTCGTTTTGGCTGCTCTTTAGTTTTGCACCAACAAAAGATCACAAAAAAACATATTAGTGTGACTGGTGCCAACGGTAGGCTGTGGGTATCGCCATCGATTGGTGGCTATGATATTTCAGTTAGCGGCAAATCATTAGAAAAAGAACTGGTGCCAACCCTGACGTCATACTTTGGTCGCTGTGCTGATGGTTATAAGCAAAAAAACGCAAATAAGGGTTTTATGCATCAACCTTTCTGGAGAACTAGTGACTTCCAAGATGTTCAGGCTGTATGTCAAATGTACATGAAGACAGCCAAGTAAAAAATCACATAACAAACTGTTTAAGAGTGATTCGCAACGCGTGGCATTTTTACCATGCGTTGTCTTTAGTGTTTAAGGTGGTGTGCGGCTGCATCGGTATTGCGTTGCTCACACCTTAACAGGGCGTTATGCCAATAAGGAAATGAACGTGAAAAAATTATTATTATCAATAGGTTTGCTTCTTGCAGTTGAACCTGTATTTGCAGGTGATGATTATTGGGTTACTGTAGATAGATTGAATCGACGAACATGCCCAGAAAGTAGTTGTGGCGTGGTTGGCCAACTATTCTATCGAGAGAAAGTTACTGTATTTGAAAGGAAATCAGAATGGGTTCGTATATCCAAATACTACGATGCTTCATGCCGCAATGGGAAAAGTGAGTATGTTGATAAAGGCAACCCATCATGTTCTGTTAGTAATGGAATTAAAAATGGGAAGTTATCTGAATGGGTTTCAAGCAAGTATATATCGAAAAAACGTCCAGCTGATCCTGGTAAAAATGCCACAGGAATAGCTAAATCTGTCAGTAGCTCAGATGACTACAGAATTTACAAAACAGCATTTATTACTGCGGCAGAAAAGTTGATTGATTCAGGTCGATGTACATTTGAAGAACTGAAATCCCAAGGTGGTTTTTATAAGTCAACAACTTACAAGTCTAAGCCAATTTACTTCACATATTGCGGTGGTTTTAAGAAGGGTAATAAAATTCACCTGGATGTATCAACGGGTGCACTATTTTAATATTACATAATAAAATTGGCATAACAAACTGTTTAAGAGTGATTCGCAACGCGTGGCATTTTTACTATGCGTTGGTTTTAGTGTTTAAGGTGTTATGCGGTAGCATCGGTATTGCGTTGCTCACACCTTAACAGGGCGTTAGTCGCCAGAAAAAGCTAGCAATCAAAATCATGTTTCTAAGCTCAAAACTTCGCTACTGGTTGTTTGATTCATAGTTCCATCTTCGACAGGCAAAGCTCTGTTTCATCGGTTCTAAATCAATGAATTGCTATTTTCCAAGCGGTTCTTTCGTTCTTTGGTGGTGATAGAGCGGGGCAATCGAAAATCTGTTTTTGGTTGCAAATCAGCTCGGTGAGTTTGTTGGTTTAAAAGCTTATTTACTTGCTGAAAGGACGTTTTCTCTGGTGTGGTAAGTTCCACGTGGTTTCAGTGACTTTGTTGAAAGTCCGCACTGTGAGATTGGTTTTCCAAAAGCGCTTTTTGGTGTTGTCAGCCTGTTTTCTGCGGCGTTGTTTGTTCCAAGTGGTTTCATTGAGTAGCCGCTTTGAGACTGCGCCTGACTTAAATGCATCAAAGCACATAAAATTTGTTGTTTGCAAAATTTAGTTCGGCTTAAAATTGTCGCTCGGTGCCTCGCGACTAACAAACTGCTCAAGAGGGATTCGCAACGCGTGGCATTTTTACTATGCGTTGATTTTAGTGATTAAGGTGGTATGCAGCGGCATCGGTATTGCGTTGCTCACCCCTTAGCAGGGCGTTAGTACGGGTTTGGCATCAAAGGTTATAAGTTTTGGTGTTTATCTGTTTTGGCGCTCGTCTTTACACCTTTCAGTTAGTGCCTTTCACGTTCTTTCCGGTGGCACTATATGCGGAGTGTTCGCTTTGATTTCACCGTTTACGGCTTCTAACTCTGAGCCTATTTCTTTGGTGCTTCTTCATTTTCGTGGTGGTTTTTGAGAGAACCGTGATTACTTTTGGTGTGGCTGTTGAGTGACGAGGAAAGAATCCTTTTTTAATTTAAAGCAAGTGAAAATAGGGCAGTTCAGTGCGTTTTTCTTCTAGCCAACTTTCGTCTTTCAATCGGGGTAAAGTTTTGTAGCTGCCCGTCTCACTTCAGTGTTCAAAGTCTTTCATATCATCTCAATTTTCAATATCTTGGAGCGCATAAATAGAAGTAGCGCATGTACTAACAAATTGCTTAAGAGTGATTCGTAACGCGTGGCATTTTTACTTCGCGGTGGCTTATGTGTTTAAGGCGCCGTGCGGTAGCTTTTGTATTGCGTTACTCACACCTTAGCAAGGCGTTAGCAGCCAGAAGTAATAAGGAACTATAGATGGAATTAAAATATCGTTCAGCTGATTATGAAGATTTGGAAAATCTTGTTGCTTTGCTTTCGAATGATCCACTTGGTAGCAAAAGAGAAGATGCGTCTGTTCCGTTGAATAGTGCGTATCTTGAAGCGTTCGAAGCGATTACACGAGACCCAAACAACGAATTACTCGTTGTTGAGCTGGAAAACTCTTTAGTCGGGATGCTTCAAATTACTTTTATTCCTTACCTAACGCATATCGGTAGTTGGCGTTGTCTTATCGAAGGTGTCCGAATTCATAGCGACTATCGTGGACAAGGTTTTGGTGAGAAAATGTTCGAATATGCTATTGAACAGGCAAAAAATAAAGGCTGTACAATCGTTCAGTTAACAAGTGATAAGCAGCGCCCTGATGCAATCAGGTTTTATGAAAAACTTGGATTTAAAGCAACACATGAAGGGTTTAAACTCGCGTTGTAAGTTGCTGCTAACAAAGCATTTAAGAGTGATTCGCAACGCTTGGCAGTTTCGCTTCGCTCAAGTATAGCCAAGCGTCGCTCACACCTTAATGCGGCGTTATATGCAAAAGGTGAAAATATCAATTTTATCAGTGGGGTATGCCTCTCAATGATTTAATAATCGTTTGTTTTAGTAATACGCGGGATTTAAAAATGTTACCAATAAAGGAGGCGTTATGAAATCCACACACCTAGATGCTGAGCAGCGTTACTCGCAAGTTAGAATGAATACGATAAAAGCTGCTCAGATCAAACTTAATAAAACTAATGAATATAAAGACATTGAGCTGAAGAGCATTGATGGAAAGTCACTAAAGTTAGCTGGATGGTGGTCTAACTCTACAAAGCGTAAAGTTGACTGGGATTGGATTGAGGGTTACGCAGCTTTTAAGTTTAGATACCCAAAACGATTTGAACTCGCAATTTGGTCAAAAGGTGAACTTCTTAGTTTATCATTAGGTCGACCAACATATTATGGGAGCTCAATGAGGTTAGATTTTATTGAGGCAAATCCAGATATATCTGGCGCAAGAGTATTCCCCGCTACACTTTTTACTATGATTACATATGCAGAATTGCTGGGTGCAACAGAAGTGCGGGTAATGAAACCAATAAATGATGATGTTAAGAAGTACTATCAATCTTTTGGTTTAACATATGTTGTTAAGGGCGATTACTTATATATGAGGTTGTGATCATGAATGAAGATAAAAATAATGTAATACAACTTAAGAAACGTTCGCTCAAACAAAAAGCTAGCGAACGGTTTCTTGAGAGCATAGGTGATCAAGTAGAGCCAGAGGCATTGGCTTCAGGTGGTAAAATGGATGATGTTAGTTCTGAATGTGAGAGCAAAGATGACCAAGAAACAGAGTGAGCAGATTAAAAAATCAAAGGAAAGAAAAGTGAAGGAAGTGGACCCAAATAAAATGACTTCCCAACTAGCAATAGCACTCTATCGAGCCGCGAACCGATGCAAATTACCAGTCTAAAAATTTGCATATAACAAACTGTTTAAGAGTGATTCGCAACGCGTGGCATTTTTACTATGCGTTGCTTTTAGTGTTTAAGGTGGTATGCGGCGGCATCGGTATTGCGTTGCTCACACCTTAACAGGGCGTTATGCCGCAAGAGTGTCAATTTAAGTTCGGAGAAGATATGGGACTCTACATAAGAAAGAGTATCAGCGTTGGTCCATTTCGTTTCAATTTGTCAAAATCTGGATTTGCTGTTTCAGCTGGTGGTAAAGGGCTGAGAGTAGGAACTGGTCCAAGAGGTAACTATGTCCGTATTGGAACAAATGGTATTTATTATCGTTCGACTATTCCGATTGGTTCTCAGGAACGAATTGTCGACAACACTATTCAGCCCAACTATCAAGAGTCCTTCGAAGCACCGACTCACGAACCACTGAAAGAAATTGAGTCAGCGCATGTTTCGCAGATAGTAGACTCTTCTTCGGCTGAGCTGCTAAAGGAGCTTAATGATAAACGGAAAAGGTCTAGTTCATGGCATTTTATTTTTATTCTATTTTTCGCTGTTGTTTTTGGAATTCATAATGCCGAACTCCCTAAATGGGTTGTCGCTTTGACTGCTGTGTTGGGGATTGTTTCTACTTGGGTTTGTTATACGAGAGACACGTTAGCTAAGACAACGGTACTTTTCTATGACTTTGACTCCGAAATGGAACTTGCTTATGACAAGCTGTTTTCGGCAGCAGAACAAATGGCAAAAGCTAATAAATGTTGGCATATATCAGCCTCAGGCAAAGTCCTTGATAAAAAATATCATGCAGGTGCAAGCAATCTTATAGACCGAAAGCTGACATCGATTATGATCTCTGAACCGCCTCGATTAAAAACAAATGTGAAGACAGTTTCCATTGCAGTTGGTCGTCAAACATTATATTTCTTTCCTGACCGAGTGTTGGTCTATGACACTACAGGTGTCGGAGCTGTGAGTTACCAAGATTTGGTTGTGATGGTCGGAGATAAAAAATTTATCGAAGAAGAGTCAGTTCCTGCTGATGCATTGATCGTTGATAAAACGTGGAAATACGTAAATAAGTCCGGTGGACCAGACCGCAGGTTTAAAGATAACCATGAGCTACCAATTTGCCTATATCAGGAAATGTCATTCACAAGCCAATCAGGTCTTAATGAGCTAATTCAATTATCAACTCGAGGACCAGCGGAAAAGTTTGAAGCCTCTGTAAATTGTTTAGCAGCAGTTCTTCCAAGAGAAATTGATAGCGATAAAATTGCGGCTTAACAATCTGTTTAAGAGTGATTCGCAACGCGTGGCATTTTCATCATGCGTTGGTTTAAGTGATTAAGGTGGTATGCGGAAGCATCGGTATTGCGTTGCTCACACCTTAACAGGGCGTTATAGCTCTAGGAGTAAAAATTGAGTAGAAACGAAACAGATCAGGAAGATTTAGGTGTCCTGAAAGAAAAAAAGAAATATTACGAAGAAAGGTTAGCGAAGTTTAGGTTATCACCTCTTACGTTCATGTCTATTGTGTTGTTTTCAGCAATGGGAGGCATTGGTTATGGTTTATATTCCATGACCGATATTACAAGTAAAACTGGTGTAGAAATTGTCCAACACTTTATACCAATAACTTTTGCATCAATTGGTTTCACTGTGTTTATAGCTGCATACACTAGCTTCTTCCTTTCGATGAGCTTCAGGCAGCGTCTTCGAGATGTAGATTTTCAATTGGCAAAGCATGGTGCTGAAGAATTACAGGAATCCATTCAAGAAGACTTCTTCAATAAACTCGTAAAAATTAACTTCAAATACCTGGATCAATATTATCTACAAACTCAAGAACAGGCAGATAAGAGTTTTCGACTCACACTTTTTGCATGTTTGATTGGATTGGCAATTATAGTTACAGGTATTGTCATGATGTTTATGGATAAAACTGAACCTGCATATGTGACGACCGCTGCGGGTATTATGAGTGAATTCATAGCTGCTGTTTTCTTTTATCTTTACAATAAAACAGTCCAAAAAATGTCTCAGTATCATCATAAGTTGGTGATAACACAAAACATCAGTCTTGCTTTGAAAATCACTCAGGAACTACCAGATAGTGAGAAATCGACGGCTCAGAACAAGTTGATAGAGAAATTAACAGAAAACGTAAATTCTTTGCTAGCTAAATCTGAGTGACGAGCTATAACAATCTGTTTAAGAGTGATTCGCAACGCGTGGCATTTTTACTATGCGTTGCGTTTAGTGTTTAAGGTGGTATGCGGAGGCTTCGATATTGCGTTGCTCACACCTTAACAGGGCGTTATGTGCTTTGGTGGAAATGAATATGGAAATCACAATCAGGCGTATCGAAACAGAAAGCGTTGAGGACAAAGGTATATTCGAGGCTTTGTTTAGAGAGTACCTATCTGAACTTTCAGTTGAGCTAGATCTCGCAGTAATTGCTCAGCTATTTTCATTGCCTTATTTCCACGGATTTATCAGTTTTGTCGACAATAAGCCTGCTGGTTTTGCAGTTTGCTTTGAATCGTTCTCAACTTATCGTGCGCAAAGAGTGATGAATATCCATGATTTTATGGTGTCGGACAACTTTCGTGGTAAAGGTGTTGGCAAGGCACAACTGAATGGTATCGAACAGTATTGTCGTGATAATGATTACCTCAAAATCACATTAGAGGTCGGTGATGATAATGTTGCAGCTAAAAAACTCTATAGCTCATTAGACTACGAAGATTACAGAGTAGTTTTGAAAGGGCAGCAACATTGGCAAAAGTACCTCAATTAGCACGCACATAACAAACTGTTCAAGAGGGATTCGCAACGTGTGGCATTTTCACTGTGCGTTGGTTTAAGTGTTTAGGGTGGTATGCGGTGGCATCGGTATTGCGTTGCTCACCCCTTAACAGGGCGTTATATTCTTTCTCGCAAATTATTTATATAAGGGTGATAATGCGTATATTGTTCTATGTCGTATTTAGTTTGGCTATATCAGGTTACTCACTTTATTTGGATTGGGGTAGTGAGTCTTTTACTTGGTTTCAGCGTTCTGGGACATTGGTTGTTTTGGCTGGAGCAATCCTTAGTTATAGAAGTATTTTTAGGTTAGGTATCCATGGTGTTGGTGGTGCTCCAGACAATGGGGCGACAATCGTTACGGTAACTGGGTATGCTGATGATGGAAAAATGCTAGTTAAACATTCTCAAGAATACTTGGATAGTCAGCGTCAAATATTGTTAGATAAATTGTTTGGCTATCTTGGGGCTATCTTAGCTATTGTTGGCACCGTTATTTGTGGTTACGGTGACCTGTTGGCACGAATATAACAAAGCATTTAAGAGTGATTCGCAACGCTTGGCAGTTTCGCTTCGCTCAAGTATAGCCAAGCGCCGCTCACACCTTAATGCGGCGTTAGTTTGCTAAAGGCTAGCGATTAACTAGCGTAAGCTTGCTCTCACATCAGCAATGGTGATGAAGAGTTTATTTTCAGCGTCTTCAAATGCTTGAAAACCATAGCGTTCATAGAAGTGTTTTGCACCGTCTTTGGCATCAACGATAACAACTGGAAATGCAACGCTATCACTTGCAGCTAATAGCTTTCTGAGTGCGTCAATAAGCAGCCACTCACCAAAGCCTTTCCCTTTGTATCGGTCATCGACAGCAAGGCGGGCAATCAGACCACCAGAGGTGGATGATTGGTGTTTTTTTTGTAACTTATCGGGTAATGCCTTTAAGTCAATTGGTGTCATTGTTAGCGTGTAAAAGCCGATGACATGTGAGTTGTCGCTATCATCTTCCAAAACAAACGTTCTGGTGTTGTCTTTTTTTGCTTGCTGACTCGCCATTACTTTTAAGTAATTATTGAGAGCTTCGATACCACAGTTGAATCGGTTTCTATCGTGTTTAGCTTTATCTAGAAGTACCGTATTCATCATTGAGCTTTGCTCTCGTATCGATCAGCAGCAGCTTTTAATTTTGAGTTCTGTGTAGCAGGGCGATCTAAAGCTTCCATCAGCAACATAGCATCAGCTTGGCTCAGTTTTAAAGCCTGTTCACGTTCGATGACTTGTTTGGCTTTTTCGATTGCAGCGCTTAGAACAAACGAGTTGATGCTAGACATGCCGGCGATCGCGGCTGCCTTAGTAAGTAAGTCTTGTGTATCGACATCAACTCTAGCGGTGATGCGAGGCAAAGTAGTAGCCATAATGTAATCTCCTGTTGTGTCAAAGTGTCACATAGGCATTATGGTCTTAAAGTGTGCAATAAGCAATCTTTGTGTCACTTTGGCACGCAAACTAACAAACAATTTAAGAGTGATTCAGCACGCGTGGCATTTTTGGCATGCGGTGGTTTTTGTGTTGAAGCGGCATGCGGAAGCTTGGTCATTGCGTGCTTCACACCTTAATTGGGCGTTAGTACGGGTTTGACATCAAAGGTCATAAGTTTTGGTGTTTATCTGTTTTGCGCTCGTATTTACACCTTTCAGTTAGTGCCTTTCACGTTCTTTCCGGTGGCACTATATCCGTAGTGTTCGCTTTGATTTCACCGTTTACGGCTTCTAACTTTTAGCTTATTTCTTTGGCGCTTCTTCATTTTCGTGGTGGCTTTTGAGAAAACCTTGATTACTTTTGGTATGGCTGTTGAAGTACGAGGAAAGAATCCTTTTCTAATTTGAAGCCAGTGAAAGTAGGGCATTTCAGTGCGTTTTTCTTCTAGCCAACTTTCGTCTCTCAATGGCAGTAAAGTTTTGTAGCTGCCCGTCTCACTTCAGTGTTCAAAGCCTTTCATATCATGCCACTTTTCAATATCTTGGAGTGCACAAATAGAAGTAGCGCATGTACTAACAAATTGCTTAAGAGTGATTCGTAACGCGTGGCATTTTTACTATGCGGTGGCTTATGTGATTAAGGCGCTGTGCGGTAGCTTTTGTATTGCGTTACTCACACCTTAGCAAGGCGTTAAACGTCAAATTTGAGTTTTGTAATTATTGATAAGGATAGGATCGTGGAAGATTTGATCAGTAGTATATCAAGTATAATAGTAGATTATGCAGATGGAGAGTTTGGTCGATTAGATGAAGCGCATGTTCGAAGATGGATTGAACAGTTTGATGAGGCCGACCGTGAAGTTGTTTTGGCTGAGACCAATAGAATTCTAAAACGTACATATATTACAAAAGAAGAATTCTCAAAGTTCATATCGTCATTGATCACATCTCCGAAATTTTCTACAGACGATCAAGCCGACTTTTGGTCAAAGGTGTCTCTTTGTGATGTTCAGTTAAATGGTAATAGCCAGACTGAATTAGTCTCTTTGGTACGTGAACATGTTCAAAATAAGTACGGATTGCAGCCAAAGGTAAATAGCCACTCAGAGCATTATATATATTTAGATGATTTCCTATTTTCGGGGAATCGCCTAGTGTCTGATCTTCGGCAATGGATTATTAACGATGCCCCAGAAAATTGTCATATGAGTGTGGTTCTTATGGGGTGGTATCAAAGTGGTATTTGGTATGTACAGCAGACATTGCCAAAGTTAGCAAAAACACACAAAAAAAACATTACATTCAAATACTGGTCAATCGAGGATTTTCGACTTGAAAATCGATTGACCTATAAAGATAAGTCTCATGTATTTTGGCCAGAAGAAGTTGTAATGGAAATTCCAGAAGCCCGTGAATACATTGCCGGACAAGAACGAGAGCCAACGTTTAGAGTTCAGAATAATCTCAAAAACAAAGTTTTCTCTCGCAAGCGCAGAACTCAATATGAGTTGGCGATTACCAAAGCGGGCTTACAAATATTAGGTTACTGTCAATCTCCAAACGAAGTGGTTAAGCCATTGGGCTACAATCGTTTTGATGGATTCGGCTTTGGTTCTACGGTTTTTAGTTTCCGAAACTGTCCAAATAACAACCCATTAGCGTTTTGGTGGGGGGACCCTAATTACTCTTCGGCACATCCGTTTGGTAAGTGGTATCCTTTACTACAAAGGAAAACATACGGCTAGTATTATGAAACAACATGAAAAAAAGCAATATGACATAAGAAATGCAGCTGCATTTAAGAAAACCACCGAGCAGTGGGGTGGTTTGTCAAATATGGCGGGCGGTTTTCCTGTTGTTGTAAATAACGTGGCAATTAAAAGCGTAGAAGCACTGTATCAAGCTTGTCGTTTTCCACACCTGCCAGATGTACAAGAAAAAATCCTAACGCAAGGGAGTCCTATGACAGCGAAAATGGTAAGCAAACCATTTAGAGAACAGTCAAGAGACGACTGGCTTGCTGTTAGAATTTTAGTAATGAAGTGGTGTTTAAGAGTAAAGTTAGCTCAAAATTGGGATGAGTTTTCGTCACTCCTCCTGAGTACACAGGATATGCCAATTGTTGAGCTTTCGAATAAAGATGACTTCTGGGGGGCAAAACCTGTGGAGCAAAACTTGTATGTTGGTGTAAATGCGCTAGGGCGATTGTTGATGGAACTTAGAGAGCAAGTTACACATAATAAAAAAGAGCGCTTTATGGTTGTCCCTCCATTAAATATTTCTCAATTTAAACTCTATAACCAAGATATTTTGCCAGTAAATAAATCGGACTCTAATATTTTAGCCACCCCACAAATCAACATGTTTGACGTTTAACAATCTGTTTAAGAGTGATTCGCAACGCTTGGCATTTTTGCTATGCGTTGCGTTTAGTGTTTAAGGTTGTATGCGGCGGCATTGGTATTGCGTTGCTCACACCTTAACAGGGCGTTAGCATTCACTAATAACAAAAAGGAGTATTATGAAGAATGTAATAGGAATGGCAGTGTTGCTAGTTTCTCTCTGGGGATGTGCGTCGGCACCTGATAGAGTGGAATCAAATAAAGTTGAGCCTAATTTTAATAACGGAAAGTCAGTAGTTTATATTTTGCAAGGTAACAACAAAGGGCTGTTGGAGAATGTCCAAACTTATCGAGTAAATGGAGAGCCAACAGGGAAGTTGCTGAACGGATCTTATACTTGGTTTTACGCAGAGCCTGGTGAAAAAAATCTAGAATTTTACGATCCTTTAATCCCTTCAAGGCTCTTCTGGGACAAACAGTTCACTCTCAAGCAAGGTCAAACTGTCTATCTATACCAAGGGTGGGAGCTAGCGCATGCTTCCAACAAACTAACGACAGATATGGTTTTCATTGATGGTAATGCAACGGTTATTACTGCTCCAAGTCGTGAACAACAAGTTTTCAAACTCGCTGAAATATCGCAAGAAGATGCTCGAATGCTTATGAAAAAACTAAGCTATGTGTCTAATGACTTGGAAGGTAAATAACGACAGCGTCAACGTGATTGCTAACAATCTGCTCAAGAGGGATTCGCAACGCGTGGCATTTTAACCATGCGTTGATTTTAGTGTTTAAGGAGGTATGCAGTGGCTTCAATATTGCGTTGCTCACCCCTTAGCAGGGCGTTATGCCAAAATGCTCTATGGGATATATAGAGAGTACACTATTGAGCCTAATATTAAGGAAATAAACAAAATGTTTATTAGATTAAAGCGTAATTTTTGGTAAAAGTCTTTTTGTTTTCTATAGTGTTTTATGACTAAAATGCTTGATATTATAGGGACTAATATCAAAGGTTTTCTTAGTGCAATATCTAAGATCATTGAATTCATGATGTAAGTTGTATCACCAAGCATTTCATTGCTAAGTGTCGCAAAGTGATTACGAGAGAGTATTAGAAAACAATAACCTCCCAAAAGAAAAATAGTTGCAAATAGCAATAACTTGTTTATGAAGTTTAATGTTTTATTTTTTACAGTTTTTAAATATTGCGACATCAGAAATTCCTACTTAGAGCTTTCAGTTTTCATAGCTCTAATCTGCCCCCTAATTTTAGTTGAGGCTAACTGGTAAGCATCTATTTTTATATTGAATTTATCTATGGCAGATTTCGCATTGCCAATTTTATCAATTACCTTCAAAGTCACGTCACCTTTACTTGAGCCGAAGGATGTTCCTTTTACCTCGACGTCTACGTGACTTCCAAGAAAGTTTTCGTACTGTAATAATTTTTTAGCTGATTCACTTTCTACTGTCATCCACTCCGTTTGAGCATGACCAAATATTAAAGTACTTGATTCTCCACCGACAGATAAGTAGTCAGCGACTCCATATAAGCGCGTTGGAGCATTACCATCATTAGGTTTTGTTTCTATATAGCAGCCAGATATTAAATTGACGCCGATCGGTAGCTTGGGGATACCTGCGCCTAAACCACTAATAGTAATTCTAACTTTCATTAATACTTTCCTAAATTTCATCTCATTATGGGCGTTGTAGCATATTGAGGCTTTATGTCGTCCTTTAGTTCCCAGCTAAGCGAGTGGACTCTCAAATTTACTATTGATCCTATGTAATAAAAGATGTTGAAAAGTTTGCGAGCTCCCGCTTTTGGCATAACAAAGCGTTTAAGAGTGATTCTCAACGCTTGGCATTTTTAGTTTGTATCAGCTTTAGTGTTTACGGCACAATGGTTTAGGTTAGGTGGTAGCGTTGCTCACACCTTAACGCGGCGTTATGCTTAATAGAGAAAGTTGGAGTAGGATGTTTAGCGATTTGAAAAGTTGGGGACTAAATAGCGTCAATATTGCTGTATGCTGCATAGTTCTAGCTTCATTTACGGTATATGATGTCTTTTTTAATGTTGGAACCTTTAGTTCGCTCGTTTCATTGATGGGAGCTTGGTTTTCCGCACTTGCTTATTTTCTAGCTTTCAAAATTTATTCAATGTGGAAGACTGACGCAACAAATAGAGAAATACATTCTCGGGCTATCAAGTTGTACGGTTTAACACTTGAGACTAAGCAGAAGTATAGAGATCTTCATACCTATCGGGCTTTGACTAGGGAAGATGCCTATTTAAGTTATCTTCAAGGGTATGACCGACTGCTCAATTTAAAAGACGAGCTTTCGGTATTCATCTATATGGCGGAAGACCTACTGGAGGTTCAAGATACGGATCAAATGAAGCGCCTAGTTTCTGAAATCTCCAAGCAGTTAAACCCACAGTCTGGAGCTATATCATCATTCAGAATGAATAAAGACGATCCTAGAGAATTGTGGAGTATGATGAACCATCATTCTTCTCCCCCTGATTTACAATCTTTGGCTATGGGTTCAGAATCAAAGCCTCGTCTTGATAAAAAGTTGTTTGATGGCGTTATTGGTGAAGTGAAAAAGTTCGTCGTAAATTAAGCATAACAAAGCATTTAAGAGTGATTCGCAACGCTTGGCAGTTTCGCTTCGCTCAAGTATAGCCAAGCGCCGCTCACACCTTAATGCGGCGTTAGGCTTACAGAGCGAGAAACAATGAAAATATTATATTCGGGCGGTCTACAGATCCGCTCTTATGATGCGCAAGAACGCTTGTTAAATGTTATTACTTTCTTAGAAGGTGAGTTGGCTTTCCACAATTTATATCGAGAAGTTAAAGCAAGTGATATTCCCATTGCTCAGGATTGCTTTGGTGATCAATTTCTTATTCGAGATAACTTGGTAGTTAAGTTGAATGCTGAAACCGGTGATATAGATGAATTTGGTTGTACCTGGGAACAGTTTTTGGCTTGGGTTGACGAGGACCCAATTGAAAGATTGAACATTCCAAGTGATTTGGAGTTAAAGGTTGGTCAGTTGTTATTTGCGTATCCACCTTTCTGCACTGCTGAAGGTAAAAATGCATCTATAAAAGCAATTGATGGTTTTGAGCTAATCAGTTTTCACGCTGATTTTGCAAAGCAGATAAATGGTGAATTGTAAGCCTAACAAACTGTTTAAGAGGGATTCGCAACGCGTGGCATTTTCACTATGCGTTGGTTTTAGTGTTTAAGGTGGTATGCGGCGGCTTTGGTATTGCGTTGCTCACCCCTTAACAGGGCGTTAGTTGCCCAGTCGACATAATTAGTCCGTTGGGAATTTTTGTTTTTGGTGTAGCACGCGAATAACTCGAATGATATCACCTTCAACCCAGTAGGAAACAATCATCGAAATCTCAGGAATAATGAGCAATCGCCCTCTAATTCCGTCACGCTGGACTCCCATATGAGGTTGCTCTAAAAGGTTCTCAACTTTGGCTTCAATAATATTGTCGGTTTTGTCAGCAGCTTCAGGGTTGAAGTCGTAGAGAAACTCAAAGATCTTTTCGCGATCATTGAGAGACTCTTCTTCCCACAAAATCATAATTTGCCTCGGTTACGGATTTTAGCTTTACGCTCGGCCATACGAGATTTAGCTGACTCATGGTCAACAAAAGTGGCTTTTCCTGAGTCAAACTTCTCAAAAGCTAAGTTAACTTGTTCAGTTAACCATGCGTCGTGAGATAAAGTCTTTCTCTGTTGGTCAGCTAGTTGCTCAGTCAGTTCACGACAAGCATCACTTAGAGTTCTGCCTTGGCTTTCAGCCATTTGTTGGGCTAGTCGCTTCGTTTCTTCATCAACACGAAATTGAATTCTAGTGTCCATGATGCACTCCATATTTTATGTGTGTACAAATGTTAGCACTAGGTTTGAAGTTGGGCAACTAACAATAAATTTAAGAGTGATTCACAACGCTTGGCGCTTTCACTTCAAGCAAGTTTAGTGTTTATGGCACAATGGTTTAGGTGAGGTGTTAGCGTTGTTCACACCTTAATTTGGCGTTAGCCGTCATGGAGCTTGCTATACCCAAAGTGATAGAATAGTATCACTTTAGTATTCCTTTGGAGCAGCTCTCATGAAAGTAGAACTAGTTACATCACTCAAACGCCAAGCAACAAAGATCCTTGCCGATCTCCACGACACTAAAGAACCTGTGTTAATTACCGAACATGGTAAGCCATCGGCATATTTGGTTGATGTTGATGATTATGAGTTTATGCAAAATCGTTTAGCTATTCTTGAGGGGATTGCACGAGGTGAACGTGCATTAGCTGACGGTAAAGTGGTGAGTCACGATGAAGCCAAGGACAAAATGTCAAAATGGCTGAAATAATCTGGACTGAGCCAGCGCTATCCGACCTCAATGATATCGCTGAATACATCGCACTTGAAAATATCGTAGCTGCAAAACAATTGGTTCAAGCGATCTTTTCTAAAGTCGAGCGCTTAGAGGCTTTCCCTGAATCGGGTCGCATTCCGCCTGAACTAGAACATCTAAGTTATCGTGAAGTTGTAGTTAATCCGTGCCGTATTTTCTATAAACAAGACGGCGACAAAGTATTTATTTTGTTTGTTATGCGTGCTGAGAGAGACTTGCGTAAGTTCCTATTGAGCAAGCAATAACCTTTGGGAATGAGCGGCTAACAAACTGTTTAAGAGTGATTCGCAACGCGTGGCATTTTTACTATGCGTTAGGTTTAGTGGTTAAGGTAGTATGCGGTGGCTTCGGTATTGCGTTGCTCACACCTTAACAGGGCGTTAGGTGAATGGAACAATTCACACAATGTGGTAGGGTATAAATTAGAATCTTTTAGAAGTAGGAGCGGCTTGAATGTGTAATGCTATGGAACCATAGAGCTGGATGCAATTGTGGATGGGGTTCTGGGGAAAATAGTTTAACCGAATACGTAAGTTCAGTTAATCATTTTTCATTTGTTCCATCTATACAAAACTCTATAGAGAGCTATACAAATCCAAATGCATCATGCCCCGTATGTGGGGACTCTGTATTCTTCTATCAGTCACCAAGTGGTGGTCGTGTATTCTTCGATTTAATGGAGCCTCCATGGCCTAAACATACATGTACGGATTCTAGCAGTCGCCCTTTGCCTCTCGTAAAAGCCTCTACTGTTGATGTTTTTTCAAGCGAGATGGATTTGAATAAAGAGTGGAAACCTTATTTCATTTCTTCAGTGAAGGTTGTAGATCGTATGTTGCTTCAATTGGAGGGATACTTAGTTGACTCTCCACTTTCGATTTATGTTCGTAAATACGACCTTGGTAAGCGTAGCCTTACAAATCAAACGATTGCATATCTAAAAGAGTTCGTCCCAATAGATGGTTGTTTTGACATGTCTATGTTAACTGAATTGGGTCGTCCCAAAGAGTTAGAGGCATTCAAGTTTAGGTCACTAGCGAAGTCTTAAATTCACCTAACAAACAATTTAAGAGTGATTCGGCACGCGTGGCATTTTTACTATGCGTTGGTTTAAGTGATTAAGGTGATATGCGGGAGCATCGTATTGCGTGCCTCACACCTTAATTGGGCGTTATACGTATTATCACAGTTAGGAGATTTATGGCTAGATTAGCTCCAAAAGCAGACACTTTAAGAGCTCTGTTTGCGCGTTCAGGCAATCAATGTGCATTCCCTGGTTGTACTCAATCTGTTGTAAACAGCAAAAATAAGTTCATTGCTCAAGTCTGTCACATCGAAGCAGCCTCCGAGGGTGGTGAAAGGTTTAATACCGCTAGCAACGATGAATATCGAAGAAGCTATGATAACTTAGTAATTTTCTGTTATCCCCATCATATCGAAACAGACGATACGGACGAATATACGACTGAATATTTGCGTAAAATCAAGCTAGATCACGAACAACAGTTCTTGAAGTCGGACTTCAAAATTGATGAAGCAGAGTTGCAAAAATTAGTAAGTGAAATGCAGCTCTATTGGTCAAGCATTGATCGCTTAAACCAAGTAGAACATTATAATCTCGATTCTGGGCTTGCGATGGAAGTTAATGGACAAGCAAGTTTTGATGAAGTCATAGTTGATGCACATAATGCTGTTTCTGGTATTGAAGCTTTACTAAATAGACTGCGTGAAAGTGATGAAGCGTTAGTCGAAGATCTAAATGTACTACTGGAGCTAAAAAATATCCCAGAATCAACTTTTACAGACGTTCCATATTACCAAAACCCCTTTGAAAACCGTAATTGGGAGTATCATAATTTAGGTACTCCAAACTGGCTACTATCATTGCGAATCGCTTTAACCCACATTGAGGTTAAGTACCTGTCTGAATACCTAAAAACTAATAGCAATGACAACTCCGCACGAAATAAACTGGACATGGCTAAACAAAAGCTAGAAAGTTATGCGGTGTCAGCAATGCATGTCGACTAGCATACGTATAACAAGCAATTTAAGAGGGATTCTCAACGCTTGGCACTTTTGCTTTTACTTCAAATTTAGTGTTTATGGCACAATGTCTTAGGTTGGGTGGTCGCGTTGTTCACCCCTTAATTGGGCGTTATGTGTTCTTTCGGATAGCATCGTTTCAATTAAGTGCTCTAGCTCAAGAAACTTTCAAGATGATTTCTATAATATCTTAAGATTCAGTTGGTTAAATGGATAATAAAATGAACCGTGAACAAATCTATGACTTCATTGGTGAGCTTGCAATAGCTCTTTACTCTAAACAAATCAATATTAGCTTATCTGCGCTAAATGCAATTTTGGCAGATAAAGGCGTTGAATATGGTAATAATCGTGGATTAGCTTCTGGAGTTGCCGCAGCATATCGTCATTGGGAGAAAAAAGATCCAGTCATCTACCATGCTATTGCGTTTACTTTTAGGGATAAAAACGGAAATATTCCGTGGGACTAAACACATAACAAAGCATTTAAGAGTGATTCCCAACGCTTGGCATTTTCAGTTCAAGGTTGGGTTTCGTGTTTAAGGCGCAATGGTTTAGGTCAGGTGGCAGCGTTGCTCACACCTTAATGCGGCGTTATATGCTTTCAAGTTTCAAACAATAAAAGGACTTAAAAATGATTCTAAATCACGTCTCAGTTGGCGCTTCTGATGTGGTAAAAGCAGTTGGTTTTTATGACTCAGTTCTTTCTACGTTGTCTATTAAGCGTGCTCACTATATAGAAAATATCGCAGCGGCTTATGGTGAAAACTTTGAATTTTGGGTCGGAAGTCCCTGCGAAGGAAAAGCTACATCAAGTAATGGTGCTCATATTGCTTTTAATGCGCCTTCAAAAGAAGCTGTCGACCAGTTCTATGCTACAGCCATTGAGTTAGGTGGCTCATGTGCAGGTAAGCCAGGGTTAAGACCAGAGTATGGTGAAACTTACTATGCAGCGTTCGTACGTGACTTAGATGGAAACAAAATCGAAGCAGTTTCAATGTAGTTTCGAATACGCATATAACAATAAATTTAAGAGTGATTCACAACGCTCGGCGCTTTCACTTCAAGCCAGTTTAGTGTTTATGGCACAATGCTTTAGGTTGGGTGTTAGCGTTGTTCACACCTTAATTTGGCGTTATGTTTACTTGTATTTCAAAGGCTTAAAGGTCTTTGGCTCTGGTTCTTTGTCCCTCTGGCAATTCGTCCCTAGTAGACTCAGCAAATCCGCATTGTCGGTCTAAGTTCTTGAATCTCTCAGCCCGTAAAACATGCCAATGTTCGCGGGTTGCTTCATTGTCAGGTCGTGGAGGTTGGCTGTTGGTGTAACTGGCTTAAAGTCGCTTTTAGGCTCTTTGCCAATAAGCATTTCAGCTTGGCAGTTGCCTCGGCAATTCAGCATTGTTTGGCGCTTTGGTTGGAAAGAAAGGGCGTTTGTTGAAACTTAGTCAGGTTGCCCCATTGGGCAGGGAAGTGGAATTACAGGTTTTAGGTTAATCGCTTTTGGTGGCCAAGTTGGTTCAAGCCTTGTGGTTTGGTTCAGAAAACTGGTTTGAAATAGCAGTTCTTTCTCAATTAAGTCAGTAACTTGTGGTAAAACATAACAAGCAATTTAAGAGGGATTCACAACGCTCGGCATTTTTGCTTCTACTTCAAATTTAGTGTTTATGGCACAATGTTTTAGGTTTGGGTGGAGGCGTTGTTCACCCCTTAATTGGGCGTTATATGAAAATCAAAATATCAATAAGGAATTAGTAGAAAATGAGTGAAGAAAACTCGATTAAGAGTTGTAAGCTAAGTGCTGATGAATCGTCAGTTGTATGCTGTAGTTGTGGGAAAATAAACAGTATTCAAGGTAATACTAAAGATAGAAAAGCAACAGAATACAGCAAAGCAGGTGGTTGTGAATTGTTTTGGTTTTGCCCTGAAGAAGATTGTAGCTATGTATGTTGTTTGGATCGTGGAGGCCCTAGGCCGGGGCTAACTCCAAAGAAAACAAAAAAGCGAAAAGGTTATGGGTTTTCATGATTTCCATATAACAAACTGTTTAAGAGTGATTCGCAACGCTTGGCATTTTTGCTATGCGTTGCGTTTAGTGTTTAAGGTGGTATGCGGTAGCTTCGGTATTGCGTTGCTCACACCTTAACAGGGCGTTAGGTTTTCTGGAGATAGTGAATTGAGCAGAGAAATATACGATATGGAACGACGTTGTGTTGATAGGCACAATGATTTAGCGGGTCACATTAATCGGATGAGTCAGCAGCAAGCTCGTATCATTACAAACGAAAATATAGCGGCGACAAAAGAAGTAGTTGCTCACGTATACGGAAAAGCTAACTCTTACAGCAATGTAATTATTGCTGCTGGTTATGTCGGTTTCTTTACTTTATGGTCAAGTCTAAAAAGTGATTTACCTCAATGGGCTATTTTAAGCTCAGGCGCACTTATACTGATATCACTGATGACATTTATAGGATTTGAACTATATAAAATGATCAGTGTTTCAGTACAAATGCACAGAGTCTCAAAACGGCTTCAAAAGCCCGACATGTCGTCTCTAAGTGAAATACAGCGTATTGAGCAAAAAAGCGCACTGATTAACGCTAGGGTCTGGGTTTTTACAGTTATTCCAACAGTTTTGTCGGGATTTGGAGCCGGTCTTATATTGTTATACTGCTTTCTGGTTGACTTTATAGCACCATATTTGCAACAAACCTAACAAACAATTTAAGAGTGATTCAGCACGCTTGGCATTTTCGGTTTGGGTTGAGTTCGGTGTTTACGGTGGTCAAATTGAGAGTCGTGGTTGCGTGCTTCACACCTTAATTGGGCGTTATATTTTTTGAGAGTTCGAGTAAATGTTTGAAAAAGATCTTTGTACTGCCCTTGAAAGTTGTTTAAAGCAAGGGGTTAAAAGATATGGCGGCATGAGTGGAGATTTTTTTGTTTTTTCAATACCTCATGTTGAAAAAATAGTATCACTTCTAAAGACTAATCCAATGGTTGTAGAGACCTTTGATAATAAGGCTGCAAACTGTGGTAATGTCAGGTATCCGATCAACTTAAAGTCAACAGCAAACAATCTATTGCTCGAATGTTTGGAAAAACCAATAGACATCGTTGTAAAGAATTTACTTAACTTTTTAGCATCTGATTGTTCAAAAGGTGTTGCAATTTTGGCTATTTCTGGGGTAGAAGTGGGCAAAGAAATTGAGTTAACGTCTGATATATCTATAGTTCCTTTTACCAGTTTGCCAAAATCTAGAATGACAGAGTCATTAGACCCTCCTTATTTGAAGCTAGATTATCATTTGAACAGAGGTGATTTGCCATTGCATGCAAATATGGCGACGCAAACAATTGATTTTGGTTATTTAGCCCCTAAAGCTGCAATAATAAAAAGAGTTGAGCTTCGCCCTAAAGTTTATGAAAGTTTAGATTCGGAACACGTTTATATAGATACATCGGATTTAAAAGAATTATTCGATCTGCTTACGCTCGTTAAAGGAATTAGCTCAGTTATACTAGGCGATTGGTTTGAAATAGATAAATCTGTACCGTTTTTTAAAACACATTCTATGAGTTATTCAATAAAGTTACCAGACGTATTTTCACCTAATTCTGTACTAATCGAGGAAATTGATATTGAGAGTTTCAAACTTGTAATTAGCTCTTATTTCGATTTAAAGTATAAAGTCAGAAAGCAACTTAAGATTCCTCTTAATCGATTAAACATATCGAGAAGAAAGAAAAATAATATTGATAGGGTGATCGATTTAGGGATTGCTTATGAAGCATTATTTTTGTCAGATAACCCTAACAAAATATCGTTAACATTAAGAAAGCGAGTCTCATCATTTTTTGTAAAAACTGATTGTGGAATAAATATGTTTGAGTTTATGAGGACATTCTATTCATGTCGTTCTGATGCCGCTCATACAGGTGAGGTTCAAAACAATTACAGTATTAAAGGTGCTGATACAGTGATCTCAGTTGAAAGTCTCTTGGATATTGCAGATACAGTTATTTCTAAGTCGATAATAAAAATTATCCAAGAAAGAAAGGGTGTTTCTTGGTGGTAAAAATATAACAAACTGTTTAAGAGTGATTCGCAACGCGTGGCATTTTCATCATGCGTTGGTTTAAGTGATTAAGGTGGTATGCGGCGGCATTGGTATTGCGTTGCTCACACCTTAACAGAGCGTTAGGCATCAAGTTTTCGTTATATTGTCGAGAAATAAATATGAAAAAAGTAGTGTTGTTGGGGGCTTCAGTACTCCTATCCACAAATGTGTTATCCGCTGAGTTGGAAAAAGAATTTGCTTCTTGTGCTGCGGTAAAAGGAGAACTAGCGCGTTTAGAGTGCTATGACTCCCTCGCGGAAAAGCACAATCTTGATAAACCACAAACAGTTGGTTCAAAAATTTCTGGGACAGGAAAGTGGATTGTTTCTGAAGAGGTCAACCCTATAGACGACTCCAAAACGGTTACTTTAGTACTGGAAGCGTCATCAGGTAAAAGTAAGTGGAATAACAAAGTGTTTTTCGTAGCTCGTTGTCAGAGTAATAAAACGGATGTTTATATCGGTTGGAACGACTATTTAGGTCGTGAAGCTTCAGTTCTTACGCGTATAGGTTCCAACAAAGCCGTTACTTCTAAGTGGAGCCTATCTACTGATAGCAAAGCGACATTTCATAGAAAGCCTATTTCCTTCTTAAAAAACATGGAAAAGTCGGATAAGTTGGTTGCACAGATTACCCCTTACAACGAAAGTCCAGTAACAGCGGTCTTCGATACTGCTGGCTTATCAAATGCTTTGGTTCCTTTGCGCAAGACCTGTAGTTGGTAGGGGGCTTTCTGCCTAACAAAGCATTTAAGACGGATTCTCAACGCTTGGCAATTTCAGTTCAGGTCAGCTTCAGTGCTTTGTGTGGCAAGGTTTAGCGTGGGTGGTCGCGTTGTTCACCACTTAATGCGGCGTTATGTTTACTTGAAATTCAAAGGCTTAAGATTCTTAGGCTCTAGTTCTTTGTCCCTTTCGCAATTCGTCCCTAGTAGACTCAGCAAATCCGTATTGTCGGTCTAAGTTCTTGAATCTTTCAGCCCGTAAAACATGC
>NZ_JBQEQR010000034.1:0-529 GCF_052037695.1 Vibrio sp. WZ-1
ACCATCAACATGCGAAACTGTACGATAAATCTGTGGCATACATCATTCCTATTTGATTAAGCCTAAGAACTATATGGGGATTATGATTTTGATAATCAACCTTGCACATAACGCCCTGTTAAGGTGTGAGCAACGCAATACAGAAGCCGCCGCATACCACCTTAAACACCAAACACAACGCATAGTAAAAATGCCACGCGTTGCGAATCACTCTTAAACAGTTTGTTAGGCTTCTTGGATTCAAGTACGAAGTGCGACACCTCTGAACACAAAAACAGTGAGATGCGATAATCATGAAGTTTGCTCCCGCCAAGAAGTAAAAAACATGAGATACACGCACCTCACTGAGAACGAAAGGTATATGATTTCTTCGCTCAGAAAGCAAGGGATTAGTACCGCTAAAATAGCTAAACAACTGGGGCGTCACAAAGCCACTATCTATCGAGAAATTGAACGCAACTCCCGATACAACAGACACTTTAAAAGGTACTCCTATCAGGCATGGAGAGCCCAACAAATGGCTCGCAAC
>NZ_JBQEQR010000038.1:0-38933 GCF_052037695.1 Vibrio sp. WZ-1
AGCAGCAACAGCAGCAACAGCAGCAACAGCAGCAACAGCAGCAACAGCAGCAACAGCAGCAACAGCAGCAACAGCAGCAACAGCAGCAACAGCAGCAACAGCAGCAACAGCAGCAACAGCAGCAACAGCAGCAACAAAAGTCTCAGAATGACGCTAAACAAGAGCAAGGACAGCAGTCACAAAACCAGCAAGAACCTGAAAATAAACAAGAAAATCAGAAAGCTGAGCGACAAAAAGCGAAGAAAGAAGAAGAGAAACAAGGCGAGCCAAAAGGTGAACCTATGCAGGCTCAAGCTCAACCAGAGAAAACGCCTCAGGACGATCCTGAGTTCCGTCGCTTAGAAGCAGTAGAAAGCGCGCGTGACCCTAGTTTCTTGATTCGAGCTCAAATGCAGCTTCAAGCGCAACAAAAACAACGTCCACAACAATCTAATAAGGAGTGGTAAGTCCATGATGAAAAAAGGCGCAAAACTGGTCTTTGTTCTAATGGCCAGCCTACTAACTAGCTTTTCGGTTTTCGCACAAACCCTTCAAGCCAGTGTAAACAAAACTCAGGTGGCGCAGAACGAAGTGATCAACCTAAGGATCATGGCAGATACCGAGCTTGGCTCAGACGCAATTGATTTCGATGTATTGAAACAGGACTTTTTTTTAGGGCAGCCTCGTTACGGTCGTTCAAGCAATAACATTAATGGTCACAAAACCGTTCGAACAGAATGGAGCATCTCGATTGCGCCGATGAAAGAAGGTGTTGTTACGATTCCAAGCTTTTCTGCCGATGGCATGACAACAGAGCCTATCAAGCTACGAGTCACCAAGGGGCAAGCAGAACCAAACATGGATGAACTGTTTAGTTTCAATATGGATGTGGATAATCATACGCTTTATCCTCAACAATCCACTTCAGTACGCATGCAACTGGTCATCAAAGCGGATCCTCGTCGCCTAGATAACCCTCAAATCATCCCACCAACTATTGAGGGGATGAAAATCGAACCGGCAAGCGATGCAAAACAAGGTCGCCATATCATGGACGGTCTTGAAGTTACCGTCGTGGAGCAAGCTTTCAACATCACAGCTGAAAAGCCGGGATCTTACACACTGGTAGGCCCTCATTTGACTGGTTCTTACATCTACAGCGACAGTCTAACTGGTTCTACCAAGGTCATGCCAATCAATACCAAAGCAGAGCAAATGCCGATTACCGTGAAGCCTATTCCGAAGGACTTTAAAGGTAACTGGCTACCAGCCTCTGCACTGGAAATGACACAAAGCTGGCAAGATGAGCAAGGTAATCCACTGTCTGTGAATGTGATAAATACTGTGAAACAAGGTTCTTCGATCACTCGTACGATTCGCATTCGAGCACATGGTACTCAAGCGGAGTACTTGCCACGCATCAGTATTGTTTATCCAAGCACCTTGCGTGTTTACCCTGAACAACCGCAATTTGAGACCTCACGTGATGGCACGGTAACCATGACGGTCAAGCAGGTGTTGATTCCGACGGAGGCCGGTAGCCTGACACTTCCTAGTTATTCGGTGAACTGGTGGGATAGCAATCGAGATCAAGAAAGAAAGGCTGAAATTACTCAGCTCAAACTGAATGTCGAAAAGAGCGATAGTGGCTTAATCACGCTGCCAGAAAGTGCTTTACCAGCACAACCAGCGACAACATCTGCACCTGTGGTTCAAGGTGGTGTGGATTCTATCTGGAAAACACTGACATTCGTATTTGGTGTGCTGTGGCTTGTCTCATCGACGATTGCGTTTGGGCTTTTGAAAAAACGTAGAACGCCAAAGGCAGAAAAAGTTGAGACGTCGACTCACGGCTCATCATTGCAAGATCTAGAAAACATCATCAAACAAGGTGACAGCGTCAAGATTGAAAGAGCAGTTAACGACTACTTAAACACTCACCACCTCAGCAATGAGTCTGAAGCAGTGAAAGCCGTGAAAGAAGAGCTGAATGTGATGAACCACTCTCGTTTTAGTTCAACTCAGCAGGAATGGAAACCCAACTCTCTGATCGCCAAGGTCAAACAACTGGCTAAAGAAAAGAAAACAAAACCTAGTCATAAGCTAGAAAAGTTGTAGCCTTTTCACCTTACTAACGAAAAATGGCAACTCTTAATGAGCTGCCATTTTTGTATCAACTGGTTTCTGTTTGATTGATAGCCTCTTCATCAATTCCTTTCACACAATTTCGACCATCATGTTTAGCTTCATACAAAGCTTGATCGGCTAATTGGTATAAGCGATCAAAATTAAACTCACTGCACACACTCTTAGAGCACGAATAGCCAATAGAAACGGTCAAGAATCCTCCTTCAGGGTTGTGGTCGTGACGGATATGCTCATCTTCAATACACTTACGGATGCACTCTGCACGATTCGAAACGGCACGTTTCCCAGCGCCAACCATCAGCAAAACAAACTCTTCCCCACCTATACGACAAAATACCTCGTCCTCATTATGTGTATGATGCTCAAGAATATTACCAATTCGAATGAGCGCAATATCCCCTTCAAGATGACCATAATGGTTATTAAACAGGCCGAAGTGATCAATATCTAACAAGATTACGCCGAAACTCATATGTTCATCAGTATCTAAGGTGCAATACTTTTCCATCACATGCTCTAACATTCGACGGTTGCCCAATCGAGTCAAAGGATCGAGTTTTGACAAAATTTCAAGTTGACGATTCGCTTCCTCTAGCTCTTTAGTTCTGTTTTTCACTTCTAGCTCTAGATTTTCATTCAGCTCTCTGATCGCTTCTTGGGCTTGAGTACGTTGCAGCACTTCAGCAAGGCTAGAAGCAAACATACGAATCACTTCGCGAAGCTGTGAAGTCAATGGCGCTCGGGTAAGAAGGTTATCGACTGATATAAATGCAATCGGGCCACTGCTATTCGAGGTCAGCACTGTCATTGCCGCCCAACCAAAACCAACAATATTGCAATCATGGTAAATTGGGACCGACTCTTCAAAAGCAACTTCATTCGGCATAGAACGAGCGAGATTAATCAACGAAAAATCTTGGGTTTCACCAAAGAAATAAGATTCATCAACCACATTCCCTTGAATATCAGTTCCCCATGTCCCTTGCATATAAGAGCAGCTCTCATCAGTCAGGAAGACAGCCATTCGGTCGATACCTAAATTCTGTATCGCGAAGGTAACAGCAGACTTACATACGTCACTTACCGTTATACAGCGAGAAAGCTCTACCATACTGGAATGCAGCATTCGAACATTCTGCTCTTGGCGTTTACGAATGTAAATTTGAGAAAATAGTGAGCCAAATGACTCAAGCATCTGTTTTTGGTATGCAGTAATTGGCTTTCGGTGAATAAAGTTATCAAGTGCAAACCATCCGAAAGGCTCGTTTCCATCACGTAGAATGAGCATCGCATTCCAGCCTTGCCCTACGACTTTTCCCGCGGTGTATATTGGAGTGTCCTCAACAATCACCAAATTACGCTCAGTCCCCGACAGAGCGGTAATGTATTCCTCACCTAATTGGTGAAGATCATATTGAGTATGAAATTCACCAACCGTTTTGCAATGTTCATTGGTTCCATAAGTTCCGCTAAAACTTCGCTTTTTCATATCGAGCAGCATGAGTGTTGAACGGTCGAACCCTAACCGCTCTCGCAATGCTTCAACAGCTTTCAAATAGAGATCTTTGAGTGAGTCTGGGTTAGATATCTCAAGCGCGACCTGCTGAACGAGCTTCATGTTATCAATAAATCTTTCACGCTGATGGATTTCATCAACGTACTGAGCTTCTCGAATATCACGATTTTTTACTTCTAACGAAGCGTTTTTTTCGGCTCGAATACACTGCCAACGAGCAGCTGCCAACTGTAGAACATCATAACTTTCTTCGTAGATATTGTGTGCGGTTCCTGATTTAACGCCTTGAATTAGTAAATACGTCCGCTTCAAGGGAGCATTGTCTAACATCATAATGTAGCTATCGCCGCCATGCTCTTCGACAAAAGACCAACTACATGTGTTAATTGCCAAAGGGATAAGGCTTTCTGACGTATCAAACTGCTCAGCCCAAACCCAAAAATCTGACGGGTACGTTGAAAAAGGGCTTAGTTCTCCAATAGAGAATCGAATATTTTCAGTGGCTGTTGTAAGCGGGTCATCAAATATGACGATGGCCTGAGGAGAAATAAGATTTTGTATATATTCAAAAATGGCTTCAGCCAAAAGCCTGTGATCTCGCGTAGCGGAGACTTTTCTTATAAAACTTTTTAAATTCACCGTACCAACCCAGCCTGCTTACTTTTTTATTTTCGATAAAAAACTAACCGTAGGGTAATATGCAATCAATGGAATCCAAGTTGAGCTGTTAAGTCTTTCGCAAAAAAAATGGACTTAATATCACAATCGAGAACCTTTCAACATTTTTAGACATATGTTTCATTCAGGTTACATAATGTACAAATATGCAGTTCAAGAAATTAATTTAGATGGCGTTGTAAACGCGCCTAATAACCAACTGACATAAAAAAGCCCTTCATAAAGAAGGGCAAGAGTACCATCGCTTATAGTTATTCATGTGTATCAACAAAATGTGTGATTAACCAAAGTCACCATTGACATAACCTTGAGTACGGTCGTCTTTAGGGTCGCTGAAGATAACTTGAGTATCGTCGTGTTCAACCAATTCGCCCATTAGGAAAAATGCAGTGCGGTCAGAGATACGACGTGCTTGTTGCATCGAGTGAGTTACGATTACGATAGTGTAGTTCTTCTTCAACTCTTCCATCAGCTCTTCGATTTTGTGTGTTGCAATTGGGTCAAGTGCCGATGTTGGTTCATCCATCAGAATCACATCAGGTTCCATCGCGATTGTACGTGCGATACATAGACGTTGCTGCTGACCACCAGATAGACCAAATGCATGTGACTTAAGACGGTCTTTCACTTCGTCCCAAAGCGCTGCGCCACGAAGTGAACTCTCAACCACTTCATCAATGTGCTTCTTATCTTTGATGCCTTGAGCGCGTAGACCGTAAGCCACGTTCTCGTAGATGCTCATCGGGAATGGGTTTGGTTTTTGGAATACCATGCCCACTTTGATGCGAAGGTCAGCAACGTCAATGTTGCCGTAAATGTCTTCGCCATCCATTGACAGCTTACCCGTGATCTTTACGCCTTCAATAAGATCATTCATGCGGTTCAAACAACGTAGTAGTGTTGATTTACCACAACCAGAAGGACCGATAAGCGCCGTCACTTGGCGAACGGGAATAGGCAGGTTGATTGATTTCAGTGCTTGGTTGTCACCGTAAAACAGGTCTAGGTTTTCAATATCAAACTTGTTCATTTTCTTAATCTCTTAAATCTTGAATTCGTGTCTTTTAACGTGCGTTCTTAATTCGTTTTGTTAGTAAGTTGCTGTGTTAAAACGTCGTGCAATCAGTTTTGTAAACATGTTGATCAGTAGAACAACAACAATCAAAACTGTCGCCGTACCGTAAGCCTGATTCCATTCTTCAATGGTAAACAGTTCGGTAGTCAGTTTGTATAGGTGAACGGTTAGCGTACGACCTGAATCCAATAAAGAATCCGGAATACGTGCAACCATACCTGCTGTCAGGAATACTGGAGCAGACTCACCAATGACACGACCAATACTTAGAATGACCGAGGTTAAGATACCTGGCATTGCGCTCGGAAGAATCAAACGCCAGATAGTGTAAATCTTAGATGCACCCAGGCCGTAAGAGCCTTCACGGTACGTTTGTGGTACTGCCATCAACGCTTCTTCCGTAGTACGGATGATAACTGGCAGGATAAGGATACTTAGCGTCAATGCACCCGATAGAATCGAGAAACCAAGGCCAAGAATCGCCACGAAGAAAGTCATACCGAACAGACCGAAGATGATCGACGGGATACCCGCCAACGACTCAGTACAGAATCGGATGATTTTCACCAAACGGCTGCCCACTTTCGCGTATTCGGTCAAGTAGATTGCCGTCATAATACCGAGTGGCGCGGCCACCGCGATAGATGCGATAACCATGTAAATTGTCGCCACAATCATTGGGAAGATACCGTGCTCTTCACCTGTACGCGTGTAGTTATCAGTAATGAAGTTCCAATCTACGTGTTGTAGACCGTTTGATAGGATGTACCAGATAATCCAGAACAAGAAACCTACCGTCAGTGCTGCCGAGATCCAGACAAATGCGTTAAAGACATTATCTTTGAACTGGCGTGCTTTTTTCAGTTTTGCGCGATCCATAATAGTCACCTTTAACGAGCGATTACTTCGCTTTTTCTCGGTTTAGGTACAGCAGTACAGCGTTCAACGACATGATGAAGACCAGAAGTACCACACCTGTAGCGTAAAGTGCGTTCGCATGAACACCACTTGCGTAAGACATTTCAATAGCGATGTTTGCGGTTAGCGTACGTGCCGAATCAAGGATACCTTCAGGCATTGCCGGCGCGTTACCCATAACCATGATGATCGCCATGGTCTCCCCCAACGCGCGACCAATACCCAGAATTACACCAGTCATGATGCCTGAGCGAGCCGCAGGAACGAGCAATTTAAAGATGGTGTAGATTTTTGAAGCACCCAGTGCCAAAGAACCTTCTTTGTAAGTACGAGGTACCGCTCGGATAGAAGTTTCAGATACCGTAATTACCGTTGGTAGAATCATCACACCAAGAACAATGATACCGGCCAAGATAGTGTTACCTGCTGGTACATCAAACACGTTCTGAATCAATGGAACGATAATAACCAAACCAAAGAAACCGTAAACCACCGAAGGGATACCCGCTAGCAGCTCAACCGCTGGGCGGATAATGTCAGCTAAACGCTTTGGTGCGATTTCAGCGATGAAGATAGCGGTCAAGACTCCAACTGGAACACCGACTAAAACAGCGCCTGCTGTTGAGGCGATAGAAGCAACAATCATGGTTGCAACACCGTACAGTGCCGGTGGTAGCCAGTTTTGGCCTAGAACGATACCCGAGACGCCCGCTTCTTGGAATGCCGGGATACTCTCTCGAATGATGAAGTATGCGATAACTGCTAATGATACGATGCCGATAACAGCACTCGTTAGGAACAAGCCATGGAAGATGCGTTCTCTCCAATCAACGCGGCGTTTTTCACGTAGGCCGGGCTTGCTGATCGCGTTAGCGTCTGTAGTCATAAGCTTTTCACTATTTGTTGCGATGGTCATAAAAATCTCACGGTTCTTTGCAATGGCGTCGAACACAATGGATAGAAAAGGCTCAGTCCAAAATGGTGGACTGAGCAAACTTAAGAGTCCCGATGGGATTAGTTAACTGAGATGTAACCTTTTTGGTCAACAAGTGCTTGCGCTTCGTCAGTTAGCATCCAGTCTAGGAATTTTTGAGTTTCAGCTGATGGCTTGCCTTCTTTGTAAAGAACAAGGAATGGACGAGCAACTTTGTAAGAACCGTTCTTCACGTTGTCTACAGAAGCTTGGATGCCATCAATTGGAAGTGCGTTTACAGAGCCATCAACTGTACCTAGAGAGATGTAGCCGATTGCGTATGGGTTAGAAGCAACCATGGTCTTCAGAGCACCATTACCATTAGCAACTTGAGCGCGTTGAGAGATTGCCGATACTTTCTTACCAGAAATTTTCATTTTTAGAGACATGATGTCTTCGAATGCGCCACGAGTACCAGAAGCCGTGTCACGAGTGATGGCTACGATTGGCTTGTCTGCACCACCAACGTCTTTCCAGTTTGTTACTTCACCTTTGTAGATTGCAGTAACTTGCTCAGCTGTTAAGCCTGATAGTTTGTTTTTTGGGTTAACAACAACTGCGATACCATCTAGAGCAACGGTCTCTTCTTTCAGAGCCGGCTCTTTCTCAGAGTCCTTTAGGTTACGAGAAGACATACCTAGGTCAGCAGAGCCGTTCTTCGCTGCTTTAACACCTGCAGATGAACCAGGGCCTTGAACTTCGATAAATACGTTCGGGTTTGTCTTCATGTATGTTTCAGAGAAAACTTCCATCAGTGGCGTTACGCTGCTAGAACCCACTGCAGAGATAGTTTCTTTAGCAGAAACAGGAGTCACTGCCATTGCGCCTAGAAGTGCGATTGCACCGATTACTGTCTTTTTCATCACAATTTCCTTTAAGTGGCTTTATTGCCGTTGTTTTTCACTTGAACGGTGCTCACTTTAGAATCCAAATATGACAGTTGTGTTTCACTTAGTTGAAGCCTCTATGACATATGCATTTTCACTTCATCTCTCTCCAATAGAGTAAAAACTCAAACTTAACTTTATAGCTCATGACAAATTTCATAAAACAACCCGTGAAAACCATATGTTTTTGATATATATCATAACAATTTACCTTCAGTAAGTGATTGAATTGTCGCTTTTACTCTTTACACTCGTTAACTTTAATTTATTAAAACGATAACTATTATTTGTCTATTGAGGGTCACACATGCGTCAATTACTCGGCACGCTTTCTATCAAGCAGCAAGTACTCACTCCTGTTGTTTTTACGATCATTTTGCTCGTTATTGGTTTAACGATCGGAATCAGTAAGCTTGAACACGCTTTTGATAGGGTCACATCATCAACCAACAGCTTAATCGTTCATAAAGAAGAGCTTAGTTCTATTGTGGATAATACTTATGCTATGCGTATTAAGGCGATCTACAGTTTGTTCAGAGCAGAGGATCTGAAAACATTAAACCAAGATCTCGCCCAACGTCAGAATCATAACGAGCAGTTTTTGGACTCAATCAGCCAACTAGCCGGGATCGAAAATGACGTTCTTGCTATGAAGAAAGCGATGAATCACTACGTTGACTTTACGCGCAACACCATGACTCCTCTGTTACAAAAAAAACACAATGCTAGCTACACACCGCCTAATTTCGAGCAGGAATATAACAGTGCAATGGCGGCCTATCGTGTTGCTGGCGACGCGATGATTAGCGCTATCGACAACTTGTCCAAAAAGCTCAACTCAATCGTTTCTCAAGAAGTCGAGCTAAACGGAAAAATGCACTCATCTACGCTAAATTTAAGCATTGTTGCGCTTGCGATCATTCTTGTTGCTGCTTCTATAATCAGTTGGCTACTTGCTAATGCGATTGTTTCGCCTATTCGTCGTCTTCAGCAAACCATGAAGGAAGTTGCAAAAGGCAATTTACTAGTAGAGGCTGACGAGGATGGTAAAAACGAAATTTCACAGCTTTCTCAGGATGTAAACCAAACTATCCAACAACTTCGCGGAACCGTTGGTTCACTAGTTAGAATCAGTGAAGATGTCGCTTCAGCGTCTACGGAACTTGCAACAGTAATGACGCAAAGCAGTGCTAACTCGGATCAAGAGAAACTAGAAGTCGAGCAAGTTGCTTCAGCGGTCAATCAGTTAGAATCAACCGCAGCAGAAGTGTCATCAAATGCTCAGCAAGCTGACAATGCAGCTGTCGAAGCTAGTGACATCACAGCAAAAAGCTTATCGATGTTTGCAGAAAGTACTCAAGCAAGTGAAAAAATGGCGCAGCAATTAAATGATGCAGCCACCGTTGTGACCTCACTCAAAGACCAATCAGAACAAATTGGCAAAGTAATTGAAGTCATTGAAAGTATCTCTGAACAAACCAACCTACTAGCGTTAAACGCAGCAATTGAAGCTGCTCGTGCAGGTGAGAGCGGTCGTGGGTTTGCGGTTGTTGCCGACGAAGTTCGAATGCTTGCGGCAAGAACGCAAGAGTCGACCAAAGAGATCCAAGTAATAATTGAGGAGCTGCAGCAACAATCGGGACAAGCTAACGAGAGCATGAACTCAAGCCTCGAGCTACTGAATGATAATCAAGTGCTAGCAAGTTCTGTAAATCAGTCGCTAAACGATATTCAGCATGCTATTGAAAACCTGAACGGAATTAATACCCAAGTAGCCACTGCATCTGAAGAGCAAAAACAAGTCACGTCTGATATCAATAACAACTTGAGTACTATTTACGAGTTGGTAAGCCAAAACGTAACAGGTATCACTCAGTCAGCCGCGGCGGCGCAAGAGCTGTCTGGCTTAGCAGAAAACCAAAAGCACCAACTTAAGCAGTTCCAAGTTTAAACACTCTGCTCAACACGATAAGTTTCAAAGGTTAGAAAAGAAAAAGCTCCGCACTGGCGGAGCTTTTTAATATCTGGATTAGTGAAAATCAAACGGTGTGATTATTCTTCGTCAGTGACCAGTAGAACAGAGAAAGTGTTCGTTGGCTCTAGTGGGTTCCAGTTGTAAACCTCACCATTGAATGAATCAAACACCATAACATTTGAACCATCACCGTTCGGTGTGTTACTCCAGATGTAACCAGCATAGTCACCCACCTCTAGCGTGTAACCACTTGCGAATGCAGTGCCGTTCATCGCAGGGCTGTGGCAAGCACGTTCCGTCAACGCGACCAACTCCTTAATGTTTGGCAAGCGCCAGTTCTTTTTGCCCGCGAAGTCATGTAAAACATGATTACCTGATTCATTACGGATCTGCTCAGCAGTTAACAGAGCTAGCTGCCATGACATCTTAGTCGCCGCGCCGTCACAAGTTTCGTTTGCCGCATTCCACGTTGAGCCAACAGGGCAACGCATCCAAGTTAGGCCCGTTTTTAAATCCGTTACCGTCCCAGCATCAGAGTAGGTGTAACGAGAGTTAGGCGCTGTTTTTCCAAAATCAGTTGAACACTCTTGTGCCGCCATGGCTACTTGAGAAGCCAGAACAAGAGATAACGCGGTGATTAGTTTCTTCATCTTATTGGCCCTTTACTGCTACTAGACGGATTGGGAATTGGAATGACGCGCCTGCATCACGCTCCACTTTGTCAGAATAAATTTCAACAAAGCTGACGTAGCCACGGTCAGCGCCTTTCGCTGCAACGACTGCAAATTGAAGCGCACCTTCGTAGTTAGCAGGAGAGTAATTATTAAATGTGAAATCACTCAGCCAAATAGCACCTGATTCAATATCTGGGCTGCCCTTACCCTGTTGAGGGAAGTAAGCCGTCGTCATACCATAGACATTGCCGTCGACATCTTTCTCTGTCTCACCTAAGTCGAGAACATCGTAGAACTCTTGGTATGTTGGTAGGCGCCAGTCACTAATTCCACATAGTGATTGCTTGTTTATATGTTCAACATATTGGCTTGTTGAACAGATGCCATCAGCAGCATCCACACAACCAACGACTTCAAGATCTTCGTAATACGGTTTGAATGTTGCTGACTCATACACGAATGTACGATCTTTAAATTGAACCGAGCTCGCATCCGCACTCTTGTTTTCCCAAACAAGACCAGTACGCTCGTCCATAGTACAAGCCCACTCAGTGGCATCTGCAGCTAAAGCAGCACCTTGTGAATCTAGCTTAACGAACTTAAAGCCTGCGCCTGTCGACGTTTGCTTGTCCTCTTTGTCGAAACCGTATTCCGCATCTTGACCTGGGTAAGACGTTTGCACTTCTGCTACATCTGTATCGCCATCTGCAAAGTGAAGCACTACACCAGTATCGTTGCTGCCGACAGTTTGTTCAGCAACCACTGCAATCTCTTCAGCAAATGCACTCACTTCCGCTTCAGACAGAAGATCAGAGGCCAACGATTTACCTTGGAAGCTAAGGCTTTGAGCAAGCAACGCTACGCCTTTGGTCATTTGTTGTGGTTGCATCACAGCTAATAGCGCAACCGTGTTTTGCTCTAGCTTGTCTAGCTCGCTGGCTTGTACGTTAGACATCACCGTACCAGACAGAGAAACGCCGGCATCGGTGAGTTGCGCTTTCACGATCTCTTCAGCTTGAGCAACGGTTTTACCGTCAACCACAAGACCTGCGAGCAACGTTGTTACACCATTGACAGTGTTGCCCGTTGCTAAGTTTTGACCCGGAGCAGCAATTCGTAATGTTTGGTTTGAACCTTGTTCAACTTGAGCAAGAATAGTGCTAGTTAATACATTTTTATCGCTTGATGTTAGACTAAATTTGCCGGCGTTATCCGTCTTAGCACTTGGCTCATTCGTATCACAAACGTAGTTTTGGTTTAAATCGATACATACTGGCGTATCAAGAAGTGTACCTGCGGAAACGACGGTGCCAGCCACATCATATGTCGGTGCCGATGTGTCGCCACCAGAACCACCGCCACAGCCAGCAAGGGCTAGTGACATAGCAACGAAAGAATATTGAAACTTCATAGATTTTATCTTCTTTTGATTTTGATTAACGAGAGCGAATCACTCTCACCATTGAAAGCAGAAGCAGCCCTAGCAAGGCTAAAGGTGAACCACTACCACCCGAACCACCACTACTGCTTCCTTTAGTGGTATCAGCACTACACTGATACTGAGCGAAGTGACTCACACCCCACTCCTTCAATACACCGGAGTTCCCTGACACGCGGTCAGACACTTCAAGACGCCAAGTACCCCAACTCGGTTGACCGACAAGAGCTTGTAACTCCTCATCATACTGAGCTGTAAAGTAACCTTTAAATCCATTGGTATTGCTTGATTGATGGTTGAGTAGCACCACTGATTTACCTTGCGGAGAGATAAGCGCTACTTGCAAATCCTGCAATGAGTCATGTTCGATGTTCAGGTAAACCGCAAACGAATCATCAATCGTATGTGACTTGTCTGATAGCGTTTGAGCAAACAGTCTGTCGCCTTGCTCCGGTAGCGCGGTATTCACTGATTGAGGTTGAATGTCTAGCTTTGGCGTACCGTTAACTAACTTCACATTTTCTTCCCACTGGCGCGCTTTCAAACCTTCACTAAATTGGTAATCCAATGAAATAGAAGAGTCGAACTGCGTGCCACACGTCAGACCGCTTGGTAACGCCACCTTCATTGAGGTCGAGTCAGAAAGCGTTTCATCAAAATCGAAAACGGATGCGTTATTTAGCTGCCATTGCCCTTTGATGCTTGCTTCGCGGCCAGTTTGGCTCAGGCTCACCCCAACGTCTTGACCTTGTGCGATGTATCGAGCGTCATAGCGAACACGAAATGGTGCCTTGAGCAAGTTGTGTTTGTTGAAGCTGTTCATCAGGAACTGGGCATAGTCTTTCTCAGGGAACAAGGTGCTTGCAGCAAACACTGTCGATTCCGCAAGGTCATGCATTTTCACGCCGCGACCAATACCGTACATACCTTCCAGTACGATGGCATCAAACTCGCGGAAGACCTTATCTGTACCATCACTGTATCGTTCAACCGATGCTTTAAGCGCTTGGAAAAGCGGCGTTGACCACAACTCATCACCATTCTCTCCCCCAACGCTAATATGAGCTGGGTATTCTGCGCTCTCAAAGTAGCGCGCTCTTTGGTTCCAAAGACTACGAGTCGTTTTGCGTGTCCCGAACACGCCGTCCCAGTTGAACACCGTATCTAGCTCGAACTCTTGACCACGACGCGATGCATCCGAATATTGAATACGGTAGCTCGCGCTGCCCGCCCAGTAATCAGCAAAACCCTCTGCGATAGCACCAGTATGACCGTACGCCCAATCCGGTACGATTTGGTAATGAATGCCATGCCCAAGCTCGTGTATCACTACATCAGCATCGACTGCATCCGGAGAAACACCACCGACACCCAGCATGAGTGCTTTCGGACCGTAATAGTAAGTAGAGTTATCTTTTGATAAACCGCGAGCATCAAAACGAAGCGGTTCGTCAAACAAGTCGTAAGTTAGGCTTGTCAGATATTGGATCGAACTATCAAGGTGATAAAAAGCCATCAACTGTGGGAACGCATTGTCACCAAACTCGGTGCTCTGCATCTCATCAACACTGCCAAATGCTTGAACCCCTTCTGCGCTGACAAAATCCAACGTATCGAGTACAGGCGCTTCACCAGGTGCTGGGGCTGCAAATAAGCCCGTCGCATCCACTTGCTTTAATCTTGGGTTAGAGAGATAGAACTTACCGCCGGACTTTAAAACCTCAATCGACTTGGTTACGTACTCGATCGACTGAGGGTAATCAGACAGTGCTGACCACGTCGATTCTGGTGCCCCTTGCTGTTGCATGGTGCGAAGATCTGGGTTGAATAAAGAAACCTCAACATCAACCAAACTTCCAGAGCTCAAAGCCGGTGGCTCTTGTGCTTGCAGTTGGCGAGGCGATTCCAATTCCATTGCAACCGTTGGTTTACCGTTACGAATGATCGTATCGTCAAGGCTCTTAAACACTCGCATAACGTGATGATTTTTATCGGTTGTGACTACGAGGGCGCGCTGTGCTTGATATTCACCGTTTACCCAAACATCAAAGTTGTAGTGTTCACCAAGCTGAGACTGGGTTTTGTAACGGAACTTAAACTCGCCCGCTTCTGAGTAGTGGCTGTCTAGATAAGTTTTCGCTTGCGCTTCATTCGTTACCACAGAGTCCGTTGCGGGATAATCCCACTCTGCAGCCTGCGCCGCAGGGGTACATGCAATAAGTAGTGAAAACGCCAATGGTTTTAGCTTCATGATTTCGTCCTAGAATTCGTATTTTGCATTTAGCGTGAAGTAGCGCCCTGGCTCGGTTGAGTAACGCTTACTTTCCTCAGCGATACCCGCTACGTCTTGGTATCGGATGTACTCTTTGTTGAAGAGGTTGACGATGTTTGCGCTAACACGAAGGTCTTTGGAAACGTGGTAAGTTGCGCCAATATCAAACGTATTCCACGCACTTGTCTGCGCGCACTCTGTCGCTAGACCAAGCGTGGTCTGGCATTTAGGAACGCGATCCATGGCAGCGGTCCAGTTCCAAGCCACGTAAGCGTTGAAGTCTTGGGTGACGTATTTCAGTTGAGCGTTACCTTCGAATGGCGTAATGCTTCGAACGTATTCGCCTTCCGCGTCTTTGCCATCTACGTAGCCAAACTTAGTGCTGATGTCCCATTGTTTAGTGAGCGCGTAACCCACAGAAAGCTCTGCGCCATAAGTCTCTACGCCCTCAAGGTTTTGGTACTGTTTGATGTAATTACCAGTGCTTGAGTCAAAGCCTGTGGTCACAACATCGATGAAGTTTTCAAACTTGTTGTAGAACACCGACGCATAGACATACGCACGACCGTTATCGAACTTGTTACCGATTTCAAATGAGTCCGAAGTTTCCGCTTCTAGGTCTAAGTTAGGTGCGATAACAAAAGGCGTTAGCGGCACGAAATCATGGTTCACGAAGCCATATGCTTTATCGTATTCCGGAGCACGGTAACCGTGGTTGTACGACACATAAACGATGTTGTTGGCAAACATTTCACGAGAAACCGACAGGCTTGGAGACACCTCAGAGCTATCCATGTCTTTTAATGGGAAGCCGCCCACTTCACCCTCACCGTCCGGCGTTAGACGGTGCGCATCAAAGCGCAAGCCGCCTGTGATGGTCCATTTATCCAGTTCCACCATGTCTCGAACGTACAAACCAATATTATAAGCACGAGCAGGAGCGAAAGGTTGTTTGGTCGAAGGCGTTACCCCATTCCAATCAATCTTGGAATCGCTATCTGTGCGTTCGTAATAGTCAGTAGAAAGCTCGACACCGTAAGCCAATTGATGCTCAGTATTTGCTGCAAAAATCGTATTGGTGAAGTCGCCACGAAAACCAATTGTCTCGTCAATGAAGGTTTTGTGTTCCAGCTCGCGACGTTTGGTGATCAAACCATTGTGATCCACTTGGCGCATTAAACGGTTGGTGTCTTCCACGACTTCGGTGTGACGCCAGTAAACTTTGGTATCCAACTCTTCAAACCAAGTTGGATTAATCGGTGTCACCTCTGCACCAATGTAAGCGCTGTACTCTTCGGAGGTTTCATCTTCAGCAAAGTCTTCAATATGCCAGATGCCATCAGGTTGAATGGACGGTGAACCCTCCAAACGCTCTTGATTCTGGGTGTAGAGTTCCGCTTTGGCTTTCAACATCACCTCTTCATTGAAAAAGTGGTTGATCGTATAAGCACCGCTGTAACCATCTAGGTCGCGGTTATACAAATCTTCATCAAAGTTACGTGTTTCTTGACCTTGCCAGTAAGAAACGTTGAACAAACTCTCTGTATCACCGGAGCGGAAAGCTAGGTTACTCGTGCCTTTGTACTTGTTGCTGATGTCGGTGTAAGTACCGGAAACATCGGTATAGAAGTTTTTGTCTTTTAAGAAATCACCCGGCTGACTGGATTCTAAAATCACCACACCGCCGATCGCGCCAGAGCCGTGCACCGAAGAGCTTGCACCTTTAATGATTTGCAGCGATTCAAAATTGGATAAATCAAAAGTATCTCGCCCAACCGCGTCATTAATGTCATTTGCACCAAAGCCATCCGCAGAACGAATGCCATCACGAACGATGACTATTCGATTACCTGTCATACCACGGATGGTAATGTTTTGCGGACGACCAGCACCGCCCGTCACGCTTACACCAGGTTCGTTACGCAGCACGTCATAAAGCTCGGTTTCGCCTCGTTCTTCGATTTGCTCGTTTGTGATAACCGCGACACTACCTGCCACTTTTGACAATGGCTGATCGATTTTATTGGCGGTTACAACCACCTCTTCCATTGAGAAAACCTTAGATTCGGCGTGCACTTGACTGGCAGCAAGTACCGAAAGTACTGCCGCTGACACTGGGGTAAGCTTCATTTACTGCTCCGCTTTAGATGTTTTAATGAGTGATAGTAGAAATGCGTATTCCTTCGCTTGTTGCTCTCTTGCCTGCCTTGGATCCATGCGGTGGCCAGAGTGAAAATCCGTTTGCAACAAATAAGGGCCTGTCGATTCACTGGTCGACGAAATATGAGCGAGATACTTCGCGCCTTCCCAATAAGGCACACGTTGGTCGTTTAATCCGACTTGAACCAACATGGGTGGGTAAGCGTCTTTGTGGATATTGAGAATAGGATCATAAGCTTGCATGGCTTTGAGCTGCTCTGGGAGTGTCGGATTCCCCCATTCCCCGTATTGTTGTTCAGTAAGTGGTAACGTCGTATCGGACATGCTGGCAACAACATCGACAAACGGAACCTTCATCACCGCGCCAGCAAACAAGTCCGGAGCTTGATTGATCGAGCCGGCAACCAAAGTACCACCAGCACTCGATCCAATCGCGTAGACATCACGTTCACCACCATCAAAGTGTTTAAGCGCTTGTGCAGCCGCCGTGAAATCATTGATAGAGTTGGCTTTAAGAACGCCTCGGCCTTGCTCATGCCAGTCGGCACCAAAGTAACCGCCACCACGAACATGCGCTATCGCGTAGATAACGCCTTGATCTAGTAAGCTCACCGTTTGAGGCATGAAATAAGGTTTCATGGTAAACCCATAAGCGCCATAGCCGTACAGCACAACAGGAGCGTTGTCGCTGAGCTTATCTTTGCGGTAAGCAAGAGAAACCGGCACTTCCACACCATGACTTTTGACCATAATGCGTTTAGAAACATAATCTTGGCTAGAGAAGCCGTGATAGATATCTTGCGAGAGATTTGTCTTTGTCTGTGCTTTAACATCAAACTCTTCCCACAAAGGCGGTGTCGTCATCGACATACTACGAATGCGGATTTTGTTAGAGCGGTAATCACCAAGAGTGCTCAGCCAAGCAACGCGCCCGTCCGATTCGAACGGAAGAGATTTTTTCGCCTTGCCATCGTAAGAGTAAACCGAGATTGTCGTTTGATTGTCTTGCTTGGTTAATGCCACAAGTCCCGCTTCATACAAATAGAATTGCTCTACACCGTTTTCTGAGCGTAAGAAAGACTTCCAATTCGACTCAACAGTGTCCGCATGTTTCTCGGGCATCGCAGTTTCAAACAAACCAAACTGACCATTAAGATTGCTGTTGATAAAGACTCTGTCTTGAGCAACATCCGCATAATACTCCACACCGGATTCCGGTTTACGTAGCGAGGCCGTCAGCTCTCCAGAATCAAGGGTTAGGATCTTTTGTTCGGTGGTCGATTCATTGTTACTTTGTACCAGTGCGAAACGCGCGTCGGCTGAGGGATAGAAGGACATGAGCCAATCGGTCTTGTCCTCTTGCCAAAGTACCTTCTGCTCGGTGGTTTGAGTGTTAATTCGCACGATTTGGTAAGGGCGTTGTGTTTTTTCGTCCTTTGATACAACGAAAGCAAACTTACCATTTGGTGAGAGCAGAACACCATTGTCTACGCTACTGATCAACTCACGCGCGTTACCATTCTTAAGATCTACTAGTACAGCACGGTATTGTTCACTGCCATCAATATCTTCGGTAAATAGCAATGAATTACCTTCCACATACCATTGACCAATTTGGAAATACTGACGCTCTGCTTGGCGAGAAGAAAAATCGTACACCACGTTCTCTTGCGCATTTTTATCTGCTCGTGACAACAAAACGAAGTTGCCTTGTCGGCGAGTTAGATTCCACTCTTGGCTGTTTTTAATCACCCATGGCTTGTCACCTTTTTCTGCTGCCATGGCTTCCCATTGGCTCAACAGATGTTGGGTAATCTCGTCATAGCGCTTCTGGAAGCGTTCTGTTTTTTGGTTTTGCTGTTTGAGGTAAGACAGTACACGTGCGTCTTGACGAGAGTCATCTCTCAACCAATCAAAATTATCCTCCGCAGCACTAGACAAAGAAGTAACCAAAAGCCCTAAAAAAACATGAGAAAATTTCATACAAAAGGCAAAACCATTTATAACATTGATGTGATTTCGCGTATTCTGCCTCTAAATAAAAATGATATCAATTATCATTTGCATAATTTAAGCTGTTTATGTCGTATTTTATTAGGGCAAACGTTTAAATGAAGGCTAAATACATTGAGGTCAAAGGGAGTAAATGACCAATTAATTATTTAATATAAATGCAATTGACTGATATGAAAAAGCCACCTGACAAGGTGACAAAGGAAGCTTTTATTTTAACGAATGATTCAAAAGATTGGGATATGGCTAGTGATAACCCAAAGTAAAGCGAGGAATCCGACAAAATAGAGTGAAGAAACAACAACAGATTTTATCAGCTCCCCCATTTGAGAGTCTTCAGTGATCATAAAAACCTCCACGAACCAGCACAAGTGTGCAACTGACCAATGCCATACAAACAAATGACAACATTTCGATCAAAACCCTCTGCTTCTGCCACCCCAATGTGTGGCACTGTTTGTCTGTTAGACTCATATCAACTTGTTCTAACCAATGCTTTTCTTGTGCCCATCGTTCATCTTTCTGCATCTGTATTCTCCTCTTCACACCGTTAATGCTAAACAAGAACACCGTTCAGAAAAATCAAAGACTCTTGAACCTACGTTCAACTCAGATAAACATTAAGTCGCAGATACAAAAAATCCGAGCTTGAAAGCTCGGATTTTCCTAAAATTTCAATTAAGCAATGCGGTGAATATTAATCTTCAGCACTTGGCTCCGCTGGCTTTTTCTTAGGGATAAATACGTTATCACCCACCGCCACATTTTGGTAGAAACCTTTATCTCGCTTAGCAGGCTTCTTAGCCGTTTTCTTCGCTTGAGGACGCGCTTTCTTCGGCGCTGCTTTCTTACCACGGAAATCAGGTTTACGCGGTTTCAAACCTTTAAATTTACCTTTTAGGTCTTCAAATACAGAGAAGCTCAGATCTTGCTGTAGGTATGTTTCTACACGCTTAAAGCTATCCCAGTCTTTAGGGCCAACCAATGAAATAGCATCACCTTTGTTACCCGCACGACCTGTACGACCAACACGGTGAACGTACTCTTCCGTATGCTTAGGCATGTCAAAGTTGATTACGTGTGTCACGGTAGCGATATCTAGACCACGAGATGCGACATCTGTAGTAACAAGGATCTTAAATACCGCACGTTCGAACTGACTCATGATAGTGTTACGCTGAGTCTGGTTTAAATTACCGCTGAGCGCGATCGCTTTAAGTTTCTTTTCATTCAACTTTTCAGTTAGACGCTCAGTGTCATCACGCGTTGCAGTAAATATGATTACTTGACGGTATTCTGCTTCTTCAAGAACACGCTCAAGGATCGCCTCTTTGTGATCCAAATGATCGCACAAGTAAAACTTCTGAGTGATGTCTTTGTGCTCTTCGTTAGACACACCAACCGCAATACGTTTCGGTGCATTCAACATCTCAGATGCAATACCGTTCACTTCTGCATGGTCAAGTGTTGCTGAGAACATTAATGTCTGACGACGACGGTGTTTAGCTGCATTATGAATACGACGTAGCTCTGGAGCAAAGCCCAGATCCAACATACGATCAGCTTCATCAAGAATCAGTGTTTCCAAACCATCTAGATATAGTGAGCGGTGCTCCAAGTGGTCAGCTAAACGTCCTGGCGTTGCAACGATAAACTTAGGGTAACGACGTAGAGCTTTAACTTGATCGTTAAAGTTCTCACCACCAAGAATCAAAGCAGCATCATAAGTCAAACCAGCCAGCATTGAGCGTAGTTCACCATACACCTGCTTCGCTAGCTCACGCGTGGGTGCTAAGATCACTGCTCGTGGGTCTTTCGCAGAAAACGACTTCGTCTTTAATGACTTATGAAGCATCGGCAATACAAACGCCAAAGTCTTACCCGAACCTGTTTTCGAAGATGCCAATAAATCTTTGCCTGCAATCGCAACAGGGATCGCCTGCTTCTGAATGTCAGTCGCTTTCTTGAAATCGTAGTGTTTTAGGTTCTTCAACAATCGGTTGTCTAGGCCTAGATCTTTAAATTGCAAAGTATTCTCCAATAAATAGTCATCGTCTGAGCGCTTTTTTCATGTCGTTTCCGCTCTAACGCAGCAAAAAATAAAAGCCCGCTATAATACCGCAAATCATAGGAGTATAGATAGAGATCACACAATATAAATGAAAAAGAAAAGCAAAAGTTTCAATCGCAATACTTTCATTTATGTCAATATCGTCTAAATTATTGATATCAGGAAAGTAGCGAAAATGCTGACTGAGTAACGTTACGTGGACTCTCAGGCGAGAGTAAACTCTTACCAATGTGAGCTGAGAGTCAGAGCTTTATTTCAGTAACCTATGAAATTCTTGGATTTTTTTGACTTTTGCTACATCATGTACTGATAAAATGTTCATACATTTTAATTCGCAACTATATGACAAAGAATGTATAGGGCGTAACCTCAACTATAAGCAAGGAGTTCTTAACATGAACAAAACGTTGATCGCAGCTGCTGCAACTTCAGTACTTCTACTAGCTGGTTGTGCTTCATCTGATGATGCAGCAACAGCTAACGCAGCAAAACTAGACGAACTAAGCAACCAAGTTAGCCAGCTAAGCCAAGACGTTCAAGCACTTCAATCAGACGTTCAAAAATCTGGTGAAGCAGCTATGGCAGCTCAAGAAGAAGCTGCACGTGCTAACGAGCGTATCGACAACATCGCTCAGTCTTACACTAAGTAAGATTTGATTCCGCGCTTTAATGCTTATTAAGGCGCGGTTATTTCTACTGGAACACCATTCTGCGCAGCAATCGCTGCTTTTGCTTTCGCATTCGTCATACCATACTCATCAAGCCACCAATTCAACTCTTGTGGAATTTGTAGGTGATCTTTCTCGCCGTTACTACGAGTTAATGGTTCATGTGCCTCCACAAATACGCTGCGGTCTGGTTCAAGCGCTACTTTTACTGGTTGGTTGATGACTTTCACCTTTTCACCGCGACGCACTTGCTCGAACAACCATTCAATATCCTTAGGATCCATTCGAATACAACCCGCGCTCACACGCATACCAATACCAAAATCTTTGTTAGTACCGTGGATCAAGTACTCTCCATGACCATATGCCAAGCGCAATGCAAACATACCCAGTGGGTTGTCGGGACCGGCAGGCACAATAGCTGGAAGATCAATTCCCTTCGCTTTATATTCTGCGCGAATAGACGAAGGTGGTGTCCAAGTAGGGTTTGGCCGCTTTTGGCTGATACTCGTGGTCATTTCCGGTGTGTCACGACCGATTCGACCAATACCTACCGGAAATATGTGCACGACGTTTTCCTTTGCAGGGAAATAGTACAGACGTAATTCAGCAAGGTTAATGACGATGCCATCATGGGGGACATCAGGAAGAATTAGCTGAGTAGGAATAGTTAGCACGTGCCCTTCTCTTGGCAAAAAAGGATCTACGCCTTTGTTGGCTGCCATCAACGCCAGCATACCAACATCGTACTGCTTAGCGATGTTCGCCATAGTTTCGCCCTGCTCGACTACATGGTTTTCCATGCGACCTATCACACGAGCACCGTCTTCCGGTAGTTCGTACATCTTTGCGAACGATAAGCCACTAACCAAAGACAACGATACAGACAACAGGGTTCGTTTCGCGATACTCATCGGACGCATCTTGCTAGGCATCTCTCTCTATTCCTTGGCGTTTTTGAAGAGCCGTAAGGTTATCGCTCTTTCTACCTTGTGATCAACCATCGGCTTGTGATAATCAAGTAAATTAAAGCCACTCCATAGCCAAGGGTTATGGATAAACTTGTTTGGAACTTGTTTTATTTCCGGCACCCAATGGCGAACAAATGAGCCATCAGAGTCAAACTTCTCACCTTGGCTAATCGGGTTAAAGATTCGGAAATAAGGCTGTCCATCACACCCTGTTGATGCCGACCACTGCCAGCCACCATTGTTAGCAGCAAAATCTCCATCCACCAGCTTACTCATAAAGTAGGCTTCTCCCCATCGCCAGTCGATGTGAAGGTCTTTGGCTAAAAAGCTTGCGACGATCATACGAAGTCGATTGTGCATCCACCCCGTCGCATTAAGTTGTCGCATGGCTGCATCGACGATGGGATACCCTGTTGTTCCTGTTTTCCAGCGTTTAAAGGCTTGCTCATCGTAAGACCATTGGATCTTATGTTCCCACGGAATAAAGCCTTTGCCTTTTACCAGCTTTGGTTCGAACACCAATAAGTGCTGATAAAACTCGCGCCATATGATTTCGCTCAACCACATTGCTTTGCCTTCAGTAAGGTCAGAGTGTGGATTCTCAGCATAAAGCCTTGCGATACATTGCCTTGGCGACAATGCGCCGATCGAAAGGTAAGGCGATAACTGGCTAGTTCCATCAACAGCAGGGAAATCTCTTTCTACTTTATAAGCATCACTGCGCTCTCGAGCGAACTCTCTTAATCGGTTGAGGATGTCTCCGGTCGAGGCGTGCCATTGCTCACTCGCATCACGTGGATAGGAAAAAGCCACATCAGCATGATAGCGATCAGTTTCAACTGGCTTAAGTGCATCATCAGATAGCTTTAATTGCGGTTCTGGTTTCCACACCATCGGTATTTGGAACTTTTCTAGCCAAGCACGTTTAAAAGGAGTGAAGACTTTGAAGTAGTCACCCTGCTTGTTTAACACCGTGGTAGGCGCATGAACACATTTGTCGTGGAAAGCCTCAAACGTGACTTGGCTTTTGGCCAAAACATCCGCTGCTTCCCTGTCTAACGCTTGTTCGTTGACCTCGTAATGAATGTTAGCCATGACACTTCTAGCGTTCAACAATAGCGTCCACCCTTTAATTACCTCTGACACATCAGCAAACTTGGGCACTTCTTTATAGAGAAGGGGAATATTGAGATCGGCGAGTTCTTCATCGAGATGCACCAAACGCCGCGCAATCAGATCTGCTTGCATTGGTGACATATTGTGCTCGTGCCATTGCTCTGGCGTTGAAACAAAACAGGCAACAACGGGCTGCCCTGTATCTAGTGCAGCCTTAAGTGCTGTGTGGTCTAACGTTCGTAGGTCACGTCGGAACCAAACCAAAATCATGGCATCTCCTTACGAGAATGTGCTTAGGCAGTAAAGTGCAGCTTCTCTATCACTTCCGAAAACTGCACTTTTTCTGGAAGCTGACTTTGTAATGTGGATAACACTTCCACCTGCTTGATAGGCAGTGCTCTGTTAGAAAAAAAGTGGACGAATTGATAACGAGACAGTACCTCGTGGTCAACCAAGCCAGACACATCTTCTACTTTATCGATCAAAGTAATGTGATAGCCCTGTTCGCACAGTATTGCAGCTTGAACCCAACTTTCTGACTCACGTACTTGTTCAAAGCTTACCAATAGACACTTTCCTTTCGACGCCGCTTTATTCTCTGAATCCACCACTAAAGCAAGGCGAGTAATTAAACATGTTTGGAACAAACCAAGCTGTAAAGAACGAAGTGATACTTTCACCAAATCTAATGCTTCGAAGACCGGATAGATCAGCTGCTCGATAACGATGTTGAGAGGATACTCTTTCAATACACTGGACAAGAGTGTCTCTGTTTTACCACGGTTTAGCTCCGACAATGCTTTTAGCAAGGCTTCTGTTTCTTCTAAACGCTCAATATCTGTCCCTAAGTCAACATCTGATTCCTGACCCAACAAGCCTTTCACTTTACCGATAGCAACGCCTTTAGCCAGCCATCCTTGAATCTCTCGAATTATGTCCAAGTCCTGCTGGCGATATAAGCGATGCCCTTTATCGGTTCTTTTCGGTTGAATCAAGTTATAGCGTCTTTGCCAAGCACGCAGAGTAACGGGCTTTACACCCGTTAACTCAGATACATCTCGAATCGCGTATAGTTTTTCTTCTTGGCTACAATCCATAACGAAGTCTCATCTCCTGTGGATACGGTTCTAAATATTTCTGTTTTTCAAGGTACGCATCTGGGTACGTATTGAGATAGTGCTTAATTAACGTTAACGGGGCAAGTAATGGTAACAAGCCAGTACGATAATCACTGATCACAGTCGCCAACTCAGCTTTTTCATTGCCAGTTAAAGAGCGTTTAAAGTACCCCTGAAGGTGCATCAACACATTAGTGTTATTCTTACGGCTAGCGCGGTTCTGTAGCGCTTTCATCAAACCCAGGCGATATTCGTTATAGAAATCTTCAATATCATAGTTCGCCACATCGGCCACTAAGCGCCCAAGAGAACGATACGACTCCGGATGATGTGCCATCAGTGTTAGCTTATAGCGAGAGTGGAAATCGATGATTTTTCCACGTGTTGGCTCACCCTCCATCGACTCATAAAAGTCATTCAAACAATAAACACGAGTAATAAAGTTCTCTTTAAGCACCGGATCATTCAGGCGTCCATCTTCTTCAACTGGTAGCCATGGCATTTTTTCCATTAAAGTTCGGGTGTACAAACCGATGCCCTCTTTAGCAGCATTATTCTTGCTGTAAACCTTTACTCGTTCCATGCCACACGTTGGCGACTTCGCGCACACGATATAGCCACACAACTGCTCGCCTTCCAATTCGTTCACTTTGTTTTTCGAATAAGTAAGCATATTGTCAGTGTGGTCGTTGTCTGGATTCCTCGTTTCAACCAAGGCGATTCGTTCTTCATTACTCACTAGGCGAATTGTTGGACGAGGAACAGACATCCCTACTCCAACTTCTGGACAGACTGGTACAAAGTTGAAATAGCCGTCTAACTCCTTCGTTACGAAGTTGCTGATTTTATGTCCCGAATCGAAACGTACTCGTTGTCCAAGTACACAAGAACTGATACCGACTTTGATTGAAGATTCCATAACGAAGCATCCTATACAAAATGTTTTGTTGTATAACTTATAGCAAGTCAATTAAAATTGTACAAGAAAATAAATTGTACAATTTAATCGTTTTACTCACTCTATTCGAATATCGATCAGAAACTTTGAAGAAAAATTTTTGTGCTTAAAGCCGAGATTTTGTGCACGCAATCGACAAACTGCTCAAAAGCAAATCGATTGCCTTTTTGCTTTCAACAGATTTAGTTATCAACAGATTAATTGAACACTAAAACCCATGATTTTGTGACTTATCTCTCAAGGGGATATTGCCCGTCCCGATATTATTACCTCAACGAAAACGAACAAGTTCAACAGAATTGGTAATAGCCTTCTATAATAAAGGCGATTTATCAGAACAAGACTTTGGAGAGCACTTATGGCAACCCCACACATTAACGCACAACCAGGTGATTTCGCTGAAACAGTTCTAATGCCAGGCGACCCGTTGCGCGCTAAATACATCGCAGAAACTTTCCTTGAAGATGTAAAACAAGTTTGTGATGTTCGTAACATGTTCGGCTTTACTGGCACATACAAAGGCAAAAAAGTATCTGTTATGGGCCACGGTATGGGCATCCCATCTTGCTGCATCTACGTTCACGAGCTAATCGCTGAGTACGGCGTGAAAAACGTTATCCGCGTTGGTAGCTGTGGTGCAGTACGCGACGACGTTAAACTAATGGACGTTGTTATCGGTATGGGTGCATCTACAGACTCAAAAGTTAACCGCATCCGTTTCAACAATCACGACTTCGCTGCGATTGCTGATTACGGTCTTCTTGAAGAAGCGGTTAACCAAGCACGTTCTCAAGAAGTACCAGTTAAAGTAGGTAACGTATTCTCTGCAGACCTATTCTACACACCAGAAGCTGACATCTTCGAGAAGATGGAAAAACTTGGCATCCTAGGTGTAGACATGGAAGCGGCTGGTATCTACGGTGTAGCTGCGGATCTAGGCGCGAAAGCACTAACAATCCTAACGGTTTCTGACCACATCATCCGTGGTGAAAAACTAAGCTCTGAAGAGCGTCAAAAGTCGTTCAACGACATGATGAAAGTTGCTCTAGAAACTGCAATCAACATCTAAGAAACACTTAAGTAGTAATTTGCAGCCGGTGCCTGACCGGCTGCCTGAATTATCCCGAGGGGGCGATTGTGTCTAACGGCGAACTGCCAAAAGACGCAGATGGGTTACAACTCAACTTTTGTAAAACATTGGCGTGTGACAACTTTGGATTGAGTGATGCAAAACGTTACGTATTGCAACATGCTAACCCTAAACGTCCGGCGATGGTCTGCCGTGAATGTGGAGCTTTCCCCCCCTTACTTAACAATCGCGATGTAGTGAATGAGCTTCATCGTCTTCGTCACGTACACAGTGACGGCTTGCCTGCATGTCGCAACGACGAATGTGACAACTTTGGACTCTCTGTCCACACTCACAAACACCTCTATCACGCTTTTGGCTATAGTGGCGATCGCCAACGCTATCGCTGTAAAGAATGTCAAAGTACTTTTGTCGATAAATGGTCTGGTGCCAACAAAAAGCTTCAATTTCAAGAGAATTTGATGGGCTTACTGTTTACTGGTTATTCCGTTCGAGAGATCTGCCGTAAACTCAGCATCAACCCAAAAACGTTCTACGATCATGTTGATCATATTGCTAGCCGTTGTCGCCGTAAACTTGCGACTATTGATGCTCGCTGGGTTAATCATGCTGACCACTATGAACTTGCCTCTAACTTTGTATCTCTTCAGCCACAAAGCAATAATGGTGTTTATTGGATCGTATCAGGAGAAGCACACTCAGGTTACATTCTTTGCCAACACGTTAATTATTCTTCGAGTGAAGAGCCTGTTGGTTCTGTTGATCATAACCCTTATGAAGACGTTTCACGTTTTGTATCTCAAGATTACACAGCAGAAGCAAGCGAACCCCTACCAGCGCCTTCAAAAAAACTGCGCGAGCGTATCGACCAAAAATACCAAACTATTTTGGCGAGAGGTAATGTAGAAGACCCTCTGGGTAACTTTTCCGTGTTCCATTACCCGTCAAAAGGTGCATTGATCAGACCGCCTTATACGTCTTACGCACATTACCTCCACGTTTTGGATATGTGCAGCTCAGAAAAACGTGTGTCTATTTACATGCCACAAGACCCACTGCTCCGCTCTGCAGCGTTGAGCGTTTGTCTATCACGTATTCAACAGAAAAATGTTGATCTTTTATACGTAGAAGAAGATCCAGAATGGGACATGACGGCACCATTTGGCAAAGTAGATATTGCTTATATGAGTTGGTGGCGAGATCGTTGGGCAATCTCGTCTCAAAATAGTGCACACAAAGGCATTTGTTACCTAGCAGGTGACAGAAATAACCCAGAGTCGTGGTTCAACATCGCAACGACCAAGCATATTCAGTTTTATCAAAACCGTTTTCAATTGTTATTTGAGAGCTTCATCAACGAGCCACGTCGCAAATTAAGACCTGGGGGGCTTTTGCCTCTTTTAGATATTTTCAGAGCTTGGCATAATTTGTGCTATCAAGATAAACAAGGATTGACAGCAGCGCAGCGATTAGAAGTAACTGATGCGCCACTCACTATCAAACAGCTGTTGTCCTAGTTATTTGACATATTGCTCAGTTATGAGTGGTAATGTCCCGACGTTTAGGTATACATTACAGTATTCGATACCTTTTCTGTTTACATTATGCACACTCATATATGTAGACATCATTAGGCACGTTGTCTGTTCGATAGTCATGGATGTGGACTTTGGATAAAAACCAGTTTCAGTTAGAAGCTGAACTCAGTGAGCTAAGAAGGCAAATCAAGCCTAATCCAGCAGCAACATTGCAGCTTGCAGAGCAATGTCGAATGCGTGCGGAACAAATTCTGTTTCCAGAAGGCGAAATCCAGTCCCTTCTTATCATGTCGCACTGTTGCTGGTGCGTGATGGAATATAGAAAGGGTTTAAAGCTTATTAAGCAGGCCTACAATTTACAAACCCAACTCGATACCGACGACTTCCTACCTGAAATACTCCATGTCTTTGCTCTACAGTATTGGGGACAAGCCAAATATTACTCAGCACAACAATACTGGATCAACGCGTTAGAGCAATCAGCTTTAGTTGATGACACTGCGATTCAAATTGAAGCACTTGTTGGGCTGGGAAATGTGTGGCGAATTACAAATGACCACACTCTTGCCGCTTCCACTCATGAACTTGCCGTCAAAGTGGCAAATAGTGTGCGCAACGCTCCTTTAGAAGGAAAAGCCCGAATTCTGTTGGCTTGGGATTACTACCTTCTTAACCAATTTGTTGAGATGCTCACCGTTTTAGACGGAGCCTCTGAAGTCCTTAAAGATCACGACGACAAAACATGGCAGGCAGAGATATGGGATTTTAAAGGACTAGCACTGTTAGGCCTAGAGCGACTCGACGCCGCAGAAGAAGCAACCCAACGAGCTCATACCCTTGCTATGGAACATGATCTTGTCTGGATGAAAGCGCATTCTTGTATAAGCCAAGCGCGATTGCAGTTGCTGCGCAAGAATACCTGTACTGCTAGCGAATTGCTGAAAGCTGCTGAACAGTCAGCGCTCGCTTTTGATAACGGTGAGTTACTAAGTCAGATTTGTTTCCAACAATCTCGTGTCGCAGAGGAACAAGGTGACTACCAATCGGCATTCCTTGCGTTCAAAAAATATCGCAAATACGCCTTAAAAATGCTCAAAGAGCAAACTCAACGTCTTAGTATGGACAAAGCGCGCAGTTCAAAACGACAACTGGAGCAGCGTGCTCGCAAATTGATCAATCGAATTCAAGCTCAGTATGAATACAATCCGGAAAAGCAGTTTTCGAACGTGGTATCAGAAACATACTGGTGGGAAAAGCTCGTCCTATTTAAGACTGAGCTAGCACGTTCCAACCATGCCGTCATTATGATTGAACATGATGACCCCGCATACCTTGATATTTGCACCGAGCTTGTCCATTCACTCACGACGACAAATGACCTGATATCTCGGTTAAGCACCAATCGCTTAGCAATGTTAGTCGCAGATAAAGGTGTTGCCGCAGAACAGATATTCCATGTCATTCAATCAATGATCAATATTTATCCTTGGGCAAGAAAAGGCCTCGCTGAAAAGCAACCCGTTATGTATCTACAGGATATTCTTACTTTCCCGTTCACATTAGAACAACTTGAAGAAAATCGTGCAGAGGCATCATAGATGGAACAACTGTTAAATAAAGTCACCGATGCAGGGCTAGACCCAACTTCTGTCAATGGCGAGGAAGCTCTAATTCTTTGGTCTCATATTCGTCAACACGTAGCATCAACAAACCGAGAAAAAGCGCATTGCTATATTATTAGCGCAGAATACCGAGCCGAGATAAAGCAATTAACAGAAAGCATTGAGGAATTAAAACTTGCGTTAGATTTATTAAGTTTGCCTGAAGATGCCGAAGACATCCTAACGATAAAATCCAGTTTAAGTAACAGAATGGTTGAAATCGGAGAGTATGCTCAAGCGCTCAATGAGTACACCACCACAACGACGATTGCAGTCGACTATGGATTTATTGATGAATACGTGAAAGCAGTAATCGGAATGGGCAACTTATGCGATGCATATGGTGATCACAATCGAGCATTGCGATACTACCAAAAGATCGATGCCATCGATCATGCCATTAGCAGTCGTTCATTGAGACTAAGATACAAGCTTTATATGCTCGCATGTTACATCAAGCTACGTAGGAGTAACGCAGCAGCCGAGCTTTTGGTTGAGTGTGAAGAGCTCAGTATTCTTGTTAGTGATAAAAACCTGACAGGACAAATTCGCTTATATCAGGCCAAAATACACCGCTTAAACCAAGAATATGATAAAGCACTGCTCGCTCTCGCTAAAATCCAATACACAGTGGGCAACCTTCACACCCCTTGGTTATCTACAATGGTGAAAATGGAGATCGCAAGTTGTTTAAGTCATTTTGGCCACAAGCAACTTGCAAACATGCTACTTTCATCGCTTGCTAAGCGTATTCCTACACAATCGTCACCTATTTTGGTGAAGTATTTTTATAATGCGATGAGCAATGTGTGTGCATCTCAATCTTATTTCAAAGATGCCCTCACATATGAAAAGAAAGCATTCCAAATCGAATCCGATTTGGTCAAACATATTCCTATAAGTGAACTAGGCTCCGCACAACTAAGAAGGCTCTCACGCTTTGAGCTACAGCTTAAACTCATTTTATCTGAAATCGAGAATAAAGAGCTAAAAGAGACAACACAGCAACATAAAAATACCGTAGCTCAGCTTCAACAAGATGTGTTTACCGACCCTCTGACATCACTGCACAATCGTCGTTGGTTGGAAGTAAAACTGAAGGATCTGCTACTCCACGATACCCCATTCGCACTGTTGGTGGTTGATATAGACCACTTTAAGTCGATCAATGACGAGCTAAGCCACTTAGTTGGTGATAAAGCGATTCAAAATGTATCCAAAGAACTAGCAAATTATTTCAAGTTCAGGGGCGCCTCTTGTGTCCGATTTGGTGGCGAAGAGTTCTTGGTCATTCTTGAAAATCACGAACTAGCAATGGCGGAAATGCACGCCGAGAATTATCGCGAACGTATCTATCAGTTTGGCTGGCACGAGATCTTGGGGGAACGGGGCTTAACTGTTTCTATTGGTATAACCACTCACCACGAAGGAGAAAACACTCAACGCACCTTCTACCGAGCGGATAAAGCACTCTATCGCGCCAAAGCGAATGGCCGAAACCAAGTGTGCACTGAGCTATAAGCCAATTTCCGAACTATAAACAAAGTTCTGAACAATAAAAACGCCCCAACCGTGACTGGGGCGTTTTTGTATCTTTCTTAAACAGATAGAGAGGAAAGCTTTGGGGCATAAAAGGCATGACAGCTAACATCATCATGGAAGCAATCACACCTTTGACAATGTTAAGTTGCATAGCCGAAAAGCGATGACTAAATTGGCTGTATATCCATGTTGCTACGGCCCAAACAACTGCCGCACTGATTGCAGCTATTTCACCAGAATATTGCACCGCGCACTCCTTCGTATTGCATGCAGTATCTCTCATTAACAGTGAATCAAATCATAAATTTCTTGATTCACTTATTTTTATATCAAATACTTAAACAGTTAATTTACGTAAGTTTTTCTATTTAGCAACAAGCACAGGGAAGTAAGATGTTTCTAGACTATTTTGCACTTGGGTTACTCATTTTCGTTGCTTTAGTTATCTTCTACGGAATCATTGTTATTCACGACATTCCTTATGAAATAGCAAAAGAGCGCGAGCATCCTCACCAAGATGCGATTCATTACGCAGGCTGGGTCAGCCTTTTCACTCTTCATGCACTTTGGCCATTCCTCTGGATTTGGGCAACTTTATGGCGCAAGGAGCGAGGCTGGGGGTTTAAACAACTCGAACAAGAAACACATGATATCCATCATCGTCTTGAAGAGCTCATTGATGAAGTCAATGCGCTGAAAAAAGAAGTGTCAATGTTAAAAGGCGAAAAGCCTGCACAAAGCACTCCAATACAAAAAGAACAAGGTAAGGAGGAACAATAATGGATTTACTACTGGTTCTGACTTACACCGCGTTATGTATTGCGATTTTCAAAATTTTCAATATACCACTCAATAAATGGACAGTGCCAACAGCCGTACTTGGTGGTGTAGTATTGGTCGGCACACTTATCTTATTGATGAACTACAACCACCCATTTACCCAGATCGGAAACCAAGTGTTCTCAACGACACCTGTGGTATCAGGTGTTCGTGGTCGAGTGATAGAGGTACCTGTACAACCAAACCAACCTCTGCAAAAAGGCGATGTACTTTTCCGTATTGACCCAGTGCCGTTTCAAGCCGAAGTCGACAAACTACGAGCAAAAGTGAAAGAAGCAAGCCAAGGTGCTCTTGGTTTAGAATCTAGTGTGCAAGAAGCTGAAGCTTCAGTGCTCAAAGCACTTGCGGAACGTGACAAAGCGAAACGTGAATTCGATCGTTACCAACGTGGTTTTGATCGTGGCGCATTCACAGAGCAACAATTAGATACTCGTCGCCAAGCATTTAAAGCTGCACAAGCCGCTTTAGAAGTTGCGCAATCAAAGCAAGAACAAGCACAAATTGCGCTCGACTCTGAAGTTGGGGGGGAAAATACTCAAGTAGCATCCCTATTAGCAGAGCTTAGAAAAGCTGAGTTCAATTTAGAACAAACAGTAGTTACCGCCCCAACCGATGGTTATGTAACACAACTTGCTCTTCGTCCTGGCGTAATGGCTGTCCCTCTGCCACTTGCACCGGTAATGACGTTTGTGCATACGGAAGAAAAGCTCTATACCGCGGCTTTCCGTCAAAACTCGTTGCAGCGTCTTGAGCCAGGGTTTGACGCGGAATTTATGTTCCGAGCACTGCCAGGCCATGTGTTTAAAGGTGAAGTCGTTGAAGTGCTACCAGCGATTGGTGAGAGCCAATTCCAAGCTCGCGGTTCGCTACTTGGAACAGAAGCATTACGTACCAGCGGCCGAGTATTCGTTACCCTAAAAATTACAGACGATTTGACCGAATACCACCTTCCTATGGGTACGGCAGTCGAGGTGGCGGTTTACTCAGACAGCTTTACCCACGTATCGGTCATGCGTAAGGTACTTATTCGAATGAAGAGCTGGCAAAACTACCTATACCTAGACCATTAATTTTAAAGAACAAAAATCGTACTAAAAAGTGTAATCAGGGGCTGACAGTTGGCCCCTGATTGCATTCTAGCCATCCAGACAGATAGCATTCCCACTTCTCACTATATTCTGTATAATGCGCCCCTTATTTTTGAAGCTTGCTGAAGAACTGAGCCAGTAAAAGAAATGCGTGAATCCAATCACACATTTCTTTAAGAAAAATAGAGCAAACAATAAGCAGCTTGGTTGTTTCCAAACTTTGTTACACAATCAGCGCTATAAAAACAAAGCAAGTGAACGTTCTTTAAAATCGACAATTGAACTGAGGTCATCTATGAATCTTTCTGCTAAAACCGTTGTGGTTATTGCAATTGGTGCTGCACTTTACGGTATCGGCGGTTTACCAATGTTTGGTATTCCCGTATTTGCAAATACAACATTAAAACCAGCAATGGCGGTATTGGCATTGTTCTCAGTACTATTTGGCCCACTTGTTGGTTTCTTGGTTGGCTTTATTGGCCACTGGGTTACAGACCTATTTGCGGGCTGGGGCGTATGGCTGACTTGGGTACTTGGTTCAGGCATTGTCGGTTTGATTATCGGTCTTTTCCCTTCTCTGACTCGCAACCGTTTAGAGAAAGGCGATTTTAATATGAAAGACTTCGTGTTATTCGTGGTGCTTGCTCTATTGGGCAACGTTTTCGGTTATGGCTGCTCAGCCTTCCTAGACACCATTTTGTACGCAGAACCGTTCACTAAGGTATTCACACAGCTGTCGATCATCGCGCTGGGTAACACTATTCTTATTGCTATTGTGGGCTTCTTCATTCTTAAGTCTGTCGCAAAACGTAACAAGCAAAGCCGCAACTTAACAGAGGCTTAATGTCGAATGACAATCGAATTTTCTAACTTCTCTTTTAGATATGAGTCGCTGGACAAACCGACGCTAAAAAATATCAATCTAAGGATAGAGAAAGGAGAGAAAATCGTCATTATCGGTCCAAGTGGTAGTGGTAAATCTACCCTTGGCCAATGTCTTAACGGACTGATCCCACACGCTATCAAAGGGGAAACCAGTGGCAAACTGACCATCAATGGTCAAGACGCCGCCCCTTTTGACATGCACCAATTCACCGAACAAGTTGGTACCGTACTGCAAGATACGGACAGCCAATTTGTTGGGTTGAGCATTGGTGAAGACATCGCATTCGCGTTGGAAAACCAATTGATGTCTACCATCGACATGTACCCATTGGTCAAAGCTACAGCCAAAATGGTCGACTTGGAACAGATGTTAGATCGCTCACCTCACGACCTATCCGGCGGTCAGAAACAGCGCGTTTCTTTGGCTGGTATTTTGGTGGACGATGTCGACATCCTATTGTTCGACGAACCATTGGCAGCCCTTGATCCGAAGACGGGTAAGAAGACCATCGAAATTATCGATGATCTGCACCGTGAAACGGGTAAAACCATTATCATCATCGAGCACCGTCTTGAGGATGTTCTGCACCGTTCGGTAGACCGCGTAATCTTGATGGAAAGCGGTGAAATCATTGCTGACACCACGCCTGACGAGCTGTTGGCCTCTCCTCTTCTTGAGGAGTATGGTATTCGTGAACCTCTTTACCTATCGGCTCTGAAAGAAGCCGGCTGCGCGATTGAGGGCGATGCAAAACCATCGAACTTAAGCACGTTGCCATTGGCCCAATACCAAACTGCCGTCAGCACATGGTTTGAATCATCAACAGCAACTAGTGTTGAAACACAAACCGATACTCTTCTGGCAGTTCGTAACCTTGCCTATTCATACGATGGTGAGAAAAACGCTCTTGAAGACGTTAGCTTCGATGTAAAACGTGGCGAATTCGTTTCGATTTTGGGTAAAAACGGCTCAGGCAAATCCACCATCACTAAGCTTGTGATGGGCGTGATTGAACCAGACCAAGGTTCGATGATGTTGAACGGCCAAGACTTAGGCGATCTAACCATTTTCGAGCGCAGCCAAAAAGTTGGCGTGGTAATGCAAAACCCAAATCATATGATTTCTCATCACATGATTTTCGACGAAGTGGCTTTCGGTCTACGTAACCGTGGCGTTGAAGAGAAACAAGTCGAAACAAAAGTTCTGGAAGTCCTTGAGCTTTGTGGTTTGAACAAGTACCGCCATTGGCCGATTGAGGCATTAAGCTACGGTCAGAAGAAGCGTGTGACGATTGCATCGATTCTTGCCCTAGAGCCTGAACTTTTGATTCTGGACGAGCCTACTGCAGGTCAAGATTACCGTAACTACACATCAATGCTGAGCTTTATCGAAAAGCTTAATCGCGAACTTGGCATTACGGTGATGATCATCTCGCATGACATGCATCTAGTCTTGGAATACACCACTCGTTCAATCGTTATTGCTGATAGCAAATTGATTGCCGACGCGCCAATGACTGAAGTATTCAGTAATCCGGCTTTGCTAGATCAAGCAAACCTGACGACGACCAGTTTGTATGAACTGGCAAGCAAGTTAGGCATAGAGAATACGAACGGCTTTATGCAGCACTTTATTGATGTTGAAAAAGCACGTCGAGAGAACAATAACAATGCAGATGCTGCACATAGTAGTGCTGAAGCTCAAGATTCACAAAACAATGATGCTAAAAACATTGAGAAAGTAGTGGCATGAAAGACAACAAGATGAAGTTTGGTATCAACTACATCGATACCCAATCACCACTGCACCAGTTGAACGGCATCACTAAGTTTTTGATGTTCATCGCTTGGGTAACGGTAGTGCTTACGACCTTTGACCTGCGCATTATTACTCTACTGATCATTGTTGGCTTGGCTCTGCTGAAAATGACCAAGGTGCCATTTCGTGTCTACAAGCCACTCCTAATTGGTACTGGTAGTGTATTGCTTATTAACGCCTTGTTTATGTTTGCATTAGCGCCGCAGCAAGGCACTGAATACATGGGCTCAACGACGGTGTTGTTGTCGTTACCAGGTAATTACTCACTTACCCAAGAGACCCTGTTCTACCTAGTCACGGTGACACTGAAATACTTCAGTATGTTCCCGATTGCGTTAGTGTTTGTGTTTACCACACATCCTACTGAATTTGCAGCAAGTTTGAACCGTTTAGGTGTGCCTTACAAAATCGCTTACGCAGTAAGTTTGACCTTGCGTTACTTGCCAGAAGTGAAGAAAGACTTCGTGAACATCATGCACGCTCAACAAGCTCGCGGGGTAGAACTGAGTAAGAAAGCCCCTCTGTTTACGCGCATGAAGAACGTCGCTAAGATTTTAGGGCCATTGATTTTCTCTAGCCTAGATCGCGCAGACCAAATTTCTAACGCGATGACATTACGCGGTTTTGGTCGTCACTCATCTCGTACTTGGTACAGCCTAAAACCGCTGACCAAAGCCGACATGATTTGTATGGCAGGCATTGCCGTAATTGTTGTAGCTGCGATTAGCAAGCGAGTCATAGACACTCACCTGTTCTGGTATCCATTCTAAAGATACAGCAATTGGCTCACTAGAGAGCCAATTGCTTCATTCAACTCCTCTACAAGCTAAAATCTAGCTTGCTCTTCAAACTCTCACTAGTTTTCAAGAACCATACGCGCGTTCAACGCTTGAATCGGACGATTATTAGCTCCCATAACCTTTGCAAACTCTTTGACTTGCTCTGGTGAGATACTCTGTGCCTCTTTAAGCACCAACCAACGCACCCCTTCAGAACACGGAGGCGTCGTCAAAGAGCCATTGAAGCGGTAGTACTCTTTATCCATTGGGATCAGAGCATCTGCATCAAATGGAGCTTTAATTGCCACATTTTGCTCTTTATCAGGGATATTTTGTAATAGCTTAGCTAGAGCAGAGTTTGCATCACCAACTTTAAAGAATACTGCAACAACAGCTAAGTTACCGTCTTCGTCAGAATGTACAAAGTGCGCTTCCAGTGGGTACTCTTTGCCATCAACATGGTTTTCCGATGGCGTATGGAAATGGAATTGTTTCAAAGCAAAGTCTTTGCCATCAACCTTCAGTGTATTATTGCCTTCCAAACTCGTTTGCAAAGTGTGACCGTTGTTTAACAATGAAATCACTTTACCATCATAATTAAACTGTAACTTAGCTAACTTTGCTTCAATGGTAGAATCAATATTAATTGGGCTTTGGTTTTGGCCTTTTGCACACTCAGAAGCAAACTCTCCCCAATGGGCAGGACCATGCTCTCCTTCGTATCCCCAGTTTGCTGCATTTGCAGTTCCTGCTAGCACTAAAGATAATCCAATCGCAGTCAGTGACTTGTTCATAACGGGTTCCTAATATCATTTTAGGGTTGGCATAAAATGCAACGGTATATCAACTCATACCGTATACTTCGATAAGTGAACGCGTTGATAGCAAATAAAAGTTAACGGACTGTCAGAGGACTATTTCCTCGATAAACTTCGGTTAAATATTGGAAGCAAATGCTCTAAAGATGAAACTAATAACATTGTTAGGTATAGGAAGAGGTGACTAACATTCAAAGCTAGTCCACCTTTAAAACGGAGATGTTTATGGCTTTCTATCAAAGACCAGCTAGGAGGAAATGATCAAAAAGGGATGAACATCATCGACACATGGCGCATCGAAGATGGCAGAATTGTCGAGCACTGGGATTCGATTCAAGCACTTGATTTCTCGATGAGGGTTTATTCCCTAATCAGCGGTGGGGATATCGCTAACTCGAATGGTGTTTTTTGACAAATTGATGTTAAGAGATAGGTATCATTTTGCTCTAAATTGCCTTTCAACGATTGATTATTTTTGTAACAGAGAAATTCTTAGTCTCACCATCCCAACAGAATGAAAGTAATATGTGCGGCGATAAAAAACTAGAGACACAGCCGTAGCTTTATGATGTTACAGAAACAAAAACGCCCCAAGGTTCACTTGAGGCGTTTTTGTTAAGTTGAGATAAAAAAGTCAGACCATTTCAATCAAATAGTCTAACTATATCTTGTTTTCCTTATAACTTAGCATCGACTGTAACTGGTTCGAACTTTTCAGCATTTACGGAAATAGATATTTCCATAGATGGCTTACACTCTTCATATCGCTATGATGGGTACTAATTTTTAGTGTCTGATTAGTGTGAACCTAACCTTATAGTATTATCCTCAGATAATTTCATATCAAATTCGCCTGTTGCTAAGTTTTCCACCCACAAACCACGATAACGACTGAAATCATAGTACGCTAACACGTCTGACTCACCAGCTTGAGGAGGCGTCAACATATAACTTTGAACATCACTACTGTCGAGTGCTCGGGACCAGACTTGGATACCATCCAGCTGCGCATCTTGAAAATCTGAAGCACCTTTTGCCCTATTCACCGCACCAAACAACAAACTACGCAAACTGGAGCCCTTAAACATTGCAGAACTTTCTCGTTTGACTTCTTGACCATTAATAAACAACACACGCTGAGATGCCTCTTTGTCAAATACCGCAGCCAAATGCACCCATTTATCGACCTTGATATCATTTTTACCCTTTATTAGGTTGTCGCCAAGTCCAGCAATCGGCTGGCTACCATCTAGCCCTACATATAG
>NZ_JBQEQR010000013.1:0-3558 GCF_052037695.1 Vibrio sp. WZ-1
GAGCTGCAAACAATTTAGGCATAACAAATTGTTCAAGAGTGATTCGGCACGCGTGGCATTTTTACCATGCGTTAGTTTTAGTGGTTAAGGTGCTATGCGGAGGCTTCGGTATTGCGTGCCTCACACCTTAACAAGGCGTTATGTGCTTGGAGATCAAATGATAAAACAGCCTCCTTACAAAGTTGAGTTTGGTCAGTCAGGAGAAGTCCCTCCGGCGCACGTTGTTGCCATAGATAATACCTCAATAAAGTTAAGCAATAGCAGTCGAGATGGTGATACAGGCGGTCGTATTGATGAGCTTGATCTCAATGGTGGGATTCAATCAAAGGAAACCAAACAGATGATGCTTGAGCTCAATAAGCAGGGTTTTGTGTTTGCTTACGATGATAAAGCTTATATTTCACCTAGCCATTTTATGAAGCAACTTTTATTGAGCGGTGACCTAAGAACATCATTCAAAGAAATCAGTTGGTCAAGTCCAAAGCAATGGAGTCTTACAGAGTATGAATTTGAGCAACGCACATAACAAACTGTTCAAGAGGGATTCGCAACGCGTGGCATTTTCACTATGCGTTGGTTTTAGTGTTTAAGGTGGTATGCGGCGGCTTTGGTATTGCGTTGCTCACCCCTTAACAGGGCGTTATACGCAATACGGGAACATGGAATATTATTGTGGAAGCTAAAGAAAGAAAACTGTTTAAAGAAATAGCATCCATATTATGGAATGACTGGGATCCAATCGGTGTTAACGATGGTGAAAATAAGTGGAACGACGAATACGACAGTTATGTACCTCATATATTTCGATTGGTGCTAGAAGGAAAGGATGCATCGAGAATAGCTTTATATCTTTCTTCTACAATTGAACAAAGTATAGGTTTGTCTGCATACCCACAGCATGATTTGAAAGTTGCGAATAAAATATTAGAAGCTAAGGTGCGCATCTTCGGCTAGCGTATAACAATGCGTTTAAGGCAGATTCCCAACGCTTGGCGTTTTGCATTCTAAGTTGGGTTAAGTGTTTACGGTATAAAGATTTAGGTTAGGTGGTTTAGCGTTGCTCACTACTTAACGCGGCGTTATATGCTTCGGACAACTTTCCTTTTTAGGTGTCCTTAACTTGTTGCGTTACGATGTAGATAATATTCGCACACACTGGCAAAGTTTAGAGGCGAATATGTGGAACAACAGCAAGTATTGGTATGAAAAGCCTGTCGGAATCGTTTTACTCAACGTGATTTCAGGACTTATAGTGTTTGGGTTGAGTTACTTGTTATTTTAGGTGAGTTCATGGACACAAAGGCTGAACTTGAAGAGGCATGGGGTCTCCTCCGAGACAGTATTTACAATAACTTAGATGTTGATAGTGACAGAGAGTATCCAATATGTAATCCATTCAAAAAACTTAGTCATTGTTTACAGTTTGGTATGTATCCTCCGCCTGAAGTCCTGATAAGTATTTCAGAAACTTATGAAAAGTACATGGCAATGAAAGGTGAAATAGACTTAGAAGAAGCTTTTTTTGGTAAGCCACAAAAAGGTAAAGGTAATTTTTCATCAAGAAGTCATAAAGAATCAGATGTTCATATGCTTCAGTTATTTTTGTCATTAAACGATGCAACAGATAAAAAATCACAGTACGAAGTAGCGTCTGAATATTTAGCAACTCGAAAAAGCGACGAGGATCCTGAGCATCTGTTAAGGAAATTCCGACGATACAGAAAAGCGTTAAAGCAACGCATATAACAATCTGTTTAAGAGTGATTCGCAACGCTTGGCACTTTTGCTATGCGTTGCGTTTTGTGTTTAAGGTGGCATGCGGGAGCTTCGGTATTGCGTTGCTCACACCTTAACAGGGCGTTATACCGCAATCAATCATCTAACCTTTTCATGGCTTTACGGTAAACATCGCTACGTTCGCGTTTTCCGACTGCTAAGACGGTTACAATGATGACATCGTCTTCAACTTTGTAGACGAGACGGTAGCCAGATTGACGCAACTTAATTTTATACATGTTGTCAGCTCCAGAAAGCTTTGAAGCCGGAACATGTGGGTTATCTAAGCGTTCTATCAGCTTTTTCTTAAATTGTTGTTGCAGAGTAGAGCCAAGCTTTTTCCACTCTTTGAGTGCGCTCTTTTTAAAGTCGAGTTTATAGGTCATCAATATTTACCGAAATGCTCTCTTCAGATTCACGCTCTTTAGCGATAGCGAGTAGTTCAAGATCTTCGAGTCTGTCCATCATCATTTCGTACGCTTCGGCAGGTACGCAATAAAATGCTGGCTCATTTCGGTTTAATACAGCAACAGGTTCGCCGTAAGCACTAGTTGCAACTTTCATAGGATTAGCTTTCAACTCAGTAATGCTTGCAGCAACATCGGCCAAAATTCTAGTGGTCATATAATCGGTCTCTTAAGTGGTCTTTACATTGGTCATTTTAGCTTCAATAAAGCGGTATAACAAGTTGCTTAAGAGTGATTCGCAACGCGTGGCATTTTTACTATGCGTCGGTTTATGTGTTTAAGGTATTATGCGGAGGCTAAGGTATTGCGTTGCTCACACCTTAGCAAGGCGTTAGAACTTACTACTGAAAAATCATAGAGTGAGAAATGAAAGAGTTACTTTTATTATCAACTTTGCTATTTGGAGCAAACGTTTTAGCACAAGAAAAAATCGACTTTGATAGCTCCTATCGGGAAATCGTTCCTAATGGTCATACCATAATTGAGGCTATTCATGGTGACCTAAATGGAGATAGTCGAGACGATATTGTTTTGATGATACAAGGTACAGATCAAAACAAAATTGTCACTGATGAGCTCCGTGGTCGGTTAGATCTCAACCGAAGAGGAGTTATTGTTGCTTTAAGAGGTAACGACAACTACGACGTCGTTGTTGAAAATGACAATTGCTTCTTTTCTGATGATGAAGATGGAGGTGTATACATGGTTCCAGATATCTTAATGAGTATAACAAAAGGAAACTTATATATTGATTTTTTACATGGTCGATATGGTTACTGGAGTTACAACTTCCGTTACCAAGATTCAGATCTTGAATTAATCGGTTATGACGCAAGCGACAATCGAGGTCCGAGAGTGGAGGTGGTTACTAGTATTAACTACCTAACAAAAAAGATGCTTACTAAAGAAAATATTAACGAGCTTGACGATGATGACCCAATATTTAAAGAGAAGTGGTCAACCTTTGTTCTTGAACATAGATTTAAGTTAAGTCAAATCAGCGACTTTACTGAATTTGGTGATGGTGTACGAAATAGATAGACCCGCACTGAGACGTAATTCTAACAAACTGTTTAAGAGTGATTCGCAACGCGTGGCATTTTTACATGCGTTGCGTTTGGTGTTTAAGGCGGTATGCGGCGGCAGCGGTATTGCGTTGCTCACACCTTAACAGGGCGTTATGTTTACTTGAAATTCAAAGGCTTAAGATTCTTAGGCTCTAGTTCTTTGTCCCTTTCGCAATTCGTCCCTAGTAGACTCAGCAAATCCGTATTGTCGGTCTAAGTTCTTGAATCTTTCAGCCCGTAAAACATGC
>NZ_JBQEQR010000025.1:0-7862 GCF_052037695.1 Vibrio sp. WZ-1
GAGCTGCAAACAATTTAGGCATAACAAATTGTTCAAGAGTGATTCGGCACGCGTGGCATTTTTACCATGCGTTAGTTTTAGTGGTTAAGGTGCTATGCGGAGGCTTCGGTATTGCGTGCCTCACACCTTAACAAGGCGTTAGGCGACGGGCAGAAAAGTTCTTTGTTCTCATCTTCTTAGTTCTCTTTGAGCATTCGTTTTTCTAAGTCGGCAATTTAGCGTTGTCGGCTTAAGTTCTTGAATCTCTCCAGCCGTAAAACAAGCCAAAGTTTGTGGGTTGCCTCATTGGCTTTTGGTGCAGGTTGGTGGTGAGTTTCACTGGCTCAAAGTGTGGTCAGGGCAAGTCAATCGAAGCTTTCGTTTTTGCTATTAGCTCGTAGCTGTTAGTTTCTCAGATCCAAAAGCCCCTTAGTCGCTGAAAGGCTAAATTTTGTAAACGTTAAAAGTGAGGCTGTAACATAGTGAGTTTTGTGGTTCTTGAATCGCAAAAAGTGCGTGTGCATTTTGTTGGTTATAGTGTTTCGGGTAATCTGCTTTCAAAATCACTTAAACGCAGGTGGGAAACTTCGCCTAACAAGGCGTTTAAGGCGGACTCACAACGCTTTGCGAACTCAGTTTAAGTTGAGTTTAGTGTTTAAGGTGCAATGGTTTAGGTTTGGTGGTTAGCGTTGTTCACCACTTAACGCGGCGTTAGTTTGCAAGAGGAAAAACGCGCCTATATCGCAAGATCTAGTGGTAAAAGCTTAAAGTCGAAATTGTCTTATCGGCGTTCAATTTCAGTGTTAACTTGCGTGGTGTAAACTCAAAATTGGTATCGTTTCAACGGTTGATTTGTTCTTTGGTGCGGCGACTTTTGGGTTAACTGAGTTGAACTTTTTTGCTGAGACTCTGCTCGTTGAGTTTGTTGGTTATAAAAGCCGATCTACTCGCTGAAGTGACGCTTTCTTTGGTGTGGCAAGTTCCACGTGGTTTCAGTGACTTTGTTGAAAGTCCGCATTGTGAGATTAGCTTTCCAAAAGCGCTTTTTGGTGTTGTGAGTTCGTTTTCTACGGCGTTGTTTGTTCCAAGTGGTTTCATTGACTAGCTGCTTTGAGACTAAGCCTGACTTAAGTGCATCAAAGCACATAATGCTTGTTGTTTGCATAGTTTAAAATAACGTAAAATCAACGCTTTGGGTTTGCAAACTAACAAACTGCTCAAGAGGGATTCGCAACGCGTGGCATTTTTACTATGCGTTGAATTTAGTGATTAAGGTGGTTTGCGGCGGCTTCGGTATTGCGTTGCTCACCCCTTAGCAGGGCGTTATATTTAATATAAGTAAGGAGTACTTGGTGTTTATTAAGCGAGCATGGAACGGCGAAATAGCAGTCTGGCAATCCGTCGTATTGGTAAGTATTGTTGGCTATATTCTTACGTTTGCAGTGGTTACAGCTATTAATATGGCTTTACTGCAAATGAAGTTAGTTGGTTGGATTGATAGCTACTATATAGTTTTCATGAAAATTTCAATGTCTATATTCTTCTTAACATTTGGTATTTTTGCCACTAGATCTTTATGGAGATCTGCGAATAACCCTAAAGCAAAAATCGGGCATGCAATAGCTCGATTTTGGGCGATTTGTTTAGGCTTGTATATCGCCGGACTCATAATGAGATGGTTATCGATTGTGTAATATTAAATATAACAAACAATTCAACAGTGATTCGCAACGCTTGGCGCTCTCACTTCGAGTTGAATTTCGTGTTTAAGGCGCAATGTTTAAGCTCAGTGTTTGCGCTGCTCACACGTTAATTGGGCGTTAACTGTCATTGGCAGCATATTGGAAAGTTGAAGAAAGTATGAAAACACTTCGTATTGGCGATATTTACGAAAAAGAAGCTCAAGACTTGCTGAACAGCAAAAGGTCAGTATCTATTGTTCATGCAACAGGAGATATAGATGCGAGTGGGGACGAACTTGAAATACCAATCCGTAAGTTTCTCCGAAAGCGATTACCCGAAAAGTACTATGTTGGGCATGGGCATATTGTAGATAAGAACTTAAATATCAGTGCACAGTTTGACGTAATTATAGCTGATTCTAGTGCTACACCGATTTTATACGACACTGAAAATGGTACTGAGTACTTTCCATACGAATCTGTTTACGCTATCGGTGAAATAAAATCCACGTATAACAAAAACAGTAAGCAAATAGTTAACTTTTCCAACTCAATCGATACGCTAAAAAGCCAAATGGTTCGTGAGGCTGTCAATAAGCACTATATTGGACATGGAGTTCAATTAGGAGAACAGTTTGGAATTTCAGGTGTCAAAGATATCAGAAATAACTTGTTTAACTTCATGGTTTTTGGAGGTTCAGGTAACTGCACGACTGCAGATGTGAGAGCACAGTTAGCCCAAAATAATCGTAATAGCAATCCAAACGTAATGTGCTTTCTGGATGGTGCCATCGTTACTCAGCTAGAAACCGACAGTCAGGGTAACCCGATTAGCTCATATGTATTTGAACCTTGGGATGAGCAAATCATCAAAACTAAGCTGGCTAGATTGAAATACACTCATGACAAAAAGTCAGGTATGGCTTTAGCTGTGTTGTTACTTAGTTTATCCAACCATCTATCTAAGACTCTTCTAAAATCGCCTAACATGACTGACTACTTAACAACGATGCTTGCGGAATCTAGTGCGGAGGGAGAGGTAGTCGGTATCTAATGACAGTTAACAAACTGTTTAAGAGTGATTCGCAACGCGTGGCATTTTTGCTATGCGTTGGTTTAAGTGTTTAAGGTGGTATGCGGGTGCTTCGGTATTGCGTTGCTCACACCTTAACAGAGCGTTATATTTCAATTTGAGATTAGCAACTATGAATGAAGAAGAAAAGTTGGCAGAGAATTACTTAAAATCGATATCCCATCATAGTTTAATATTTGAGCCAGAAGGTAATGTTCCCCCTGACTTTTTACTTAATGAAAATATTGCGATTGAAGTTACTAGACTCAACGACCACTACGAATATCAGGGAGCTTTGAGGCGCTATGATGATGACAGGATGAGAATTCTATCCTATTTGGAAAATAGCCTTAAAGCTTATGATTGCAACTTATGGGACGTTGGATTTTATGTTCACTTCAAAATTAGAAGACCGTTTGGCAATTTGAAACGAAATGGCAAGTTATTACTGGAACTACTCCATTCATTTGATACAGCTGAGAGCGTATTTAATAAAAAGCTTTATATTATATCAGATGGATTGTCTGTGAGTTTCGATCGCCATGAACTTAAAGACAATCAGCAAGTATTCAAATGCGGGGTATTCGACGAGTATGAAGAGGGTTGTCTTGTTGTGGAAGAAATGCTTAAAAATGCTAAGTATTGCATTGAGAGAAAATCCTCAAAAATAGCACCTTACTATGATAATTATGAGCAATGGTGGCTGATATTAATAGACGCGATCAATTACGGGCACTATGAAGAAAGTATAGATATATTGAAAAACAAAATTGATAAAAGTGTGTTCAATAAAGTGGTTTTTCTTGAAGCAGTCAATGGTTCATACATATTTGAAATATAACAAACTGTTTAAGAGTGATTCGCAACGCGTGGCATTTTCACTATGCGTTGCGTTTAGTGTTTAAGGTGGTATGCGGAGGCATCGGTATTGCGTTGCTCACACCTTAACAGGGCGTTATAAAGATTCAGGAGTTCGACTGTGAATTTAGACCTAGTGACTTTTGTAGACAAGTTATTAGATTTCCTTGATTCAGGAAACTACGTTGGTATTTTGCTTGTTCTTGCATTTTCCGTGCTTATTAACTTGCCAAAAATTACTGAATACTATTTATCTCATAAGAGGCGCAGGTTAGACACATTGACAAAGCTCCAGAATTTGGATGGTTTAGATCCTCGCTTAAAAAGCCACATTAAATCTGAAATTGAAGTTGAAGTCTTTCGCCTTACACACAAGGTAAAGGTTAGTATGGTGCTTCTAAATGGGCTCCTATCATTGAAAGAAAGAGTTGGGGATCAAGTATCCTTTAAGCATATCCTCCGTTGTGGACGTATCGTGCCTGATTTATCAAAAGTTAGTGAACCCAACTTCCAAATCAAAATTGAAAAACTAGATTATGCCTATGCAATTTATAACTCAGTTTTTGGTTTACTAGGGTTCTTTGTTGGCTTTTTTTGGTTTACTTATAGCGTGGCAACGCTGTTATCAGCACCTAACTTTCAAAGTATTTTCGTTTCTAGCTTAATGCTTTTGGTCGGCTTCGGTATGTTGACTCAAACTACTCCAGTTTATTCAACACGGATAATTAACAGGCAGTTGCTGGAAAATCGAGTAGATTCAGGTGAAAAATCTTTATAACAAAGCGTTTAAGAGGGATTCTCAACGCTTGGCATTTTCAGTTTGATTCAGCTTAAGTGTTTACGGCACAATGGTTTAGGCTAGGTGGTGGCGTTGTTCACCCCTTAACGCGGCGTTAGGTTTTCGGACTGACAGTGTTGTTGTACACTGATACCTGCTTACTAAATTGATATACAAGGAGTTTTAATGAAATATCAACTTAGGCTGGTACAAAAAGATAGTCAGGGCTCTGACGGTCAGGTTAATTTAACTCTATCGGTCGAACGCTCTAGTCCCCCAATCTTTTTGTCTGAATTCGCAGGAGGGAATGCAGAAATTTATGATGGCTATTCAACCCATACAAGTAAGTTCCGCATCATACCGATGGAACCTGACAATAGAAGACTCTCACTAATTTCAGACAGTGATAGTATCTCTGATGCAACTCTTCACCCTGAATTTGTTCGAAAAATTGACCCTTCTGACCCCTTAAACCAATTACAGGTGCTTCCTCTCAAAAATGGTCAGTTGCTAACGCTTAGCTTCAAGTGTGACGGTTATGGTAAAAAGTATATAGTCACCTATTTAGGCTAAACTCGACGTGATGGTAACTAAAACCTAACAATCTGTTTAAGAGTGATTCGCAACGCGTGGCATTTTTGCTATGCGTTGATTTCTGTGCTTAAGGTGGTATGCGGGTGCTTCGGTATTGCGTTGCTCACACCTTAACAGGGCGTTAGGCCAACAGCGAGGATTGGCGTTTGGAAAACAAGAATGAAGAAGAAAGTAAACTTTTAGATGCAATAGGGCATTTTGAAGATAGAGCGCATAAAACTATCGAATTGGAAAAGCTGCTAGAAAGTGACACTTTTCGGTCAAAAGTAGACATTAGAGATATGAAGTCTGTTGAAAAGCGGGCTAAGGAGTTTCTTTTAGTTGCGAACGCTAGATATGATTCTGGCAATATTTCTGAGCATGAGCTTGCATTCTATACCTGTTACGCCATCGAAAATCAGGTGCACGAGTTGAGGTGGTCTAATGGTTTTTATGACGAAGAGCTTCAACCAATTAGTAATGCAATGAACAGCGTCGAAAGAGAATATGGACTAAAAGATGATGAATTTTGGCATCTGTCCGATGCCCCTGATGAATATCTACAGCTTGCGGCTAAGTATGATGCTGTTCTTGAAAATAAGCTATTGGAAACATTTGAAGAGTTTGATGCTCCAGAAATGGCGAAACTATACCGCGAAGATAACAATAAATTCAAAGAGTTACGCTCTATCGGTTACAGTTCAGTATTCACCAAAGATGAAAATGAAAGGTTGTTGGCATTAGCACATATATATGAACTAGAAGCTATCAATGCATCAAAAGGCGAAGCATATTTTGCGGCTTCAGTTATGCTTGGCTCTGCAATTGAAACGCGGTTGATAATTACTTGTATAAATAATAAATCGACAGTTAAGGGCGCTTTACAAAGGTTAGGGTTATCCAATAAAAAACTAAAGTCGAAAAATCCCTTAACGTGGAAATTAGAAACGTTAATTGATGTCTGCTTTGAGGCTGGTTGGTTGCCTAGATTTGAAACAGAAAGGTTTGTCTATAGTAGGCATGCGATGGCAAACTTTTTGCGTTCAGTTCGTAATAATGTTCACCCTGCTGTTAAGCTAAAGAAGCAGGATGGTCTGTCTTTTGGTAGAGAGCAGTATAAAGATGTTTATCATATACACCAGCTGCTCACATCAGAGTTAAATTGGCCTAACAAAGCGTTTAAGAGTGATTCGTAACGCGTGGCATTTTGGGTGTGCGTTGAGTTCTATGTTTAAGGTGCAATGCTGAGGCTTCTGCATTGCGTTACTCACACCTTAACGCGGCGTTAGGGCTTACTACAAAAAATTCAAGGATGGCGAAATGGTAAGGTTTTATCTAGTTCTTACTTTGTTAGGTATATTGCTGCCGTATGGAGCGTTAGTTCCTTGGGTAGTAACCAATGGCTTAGATATTAGTCTTTTGCTCAGCGAAGCGGTGGCAAACCCCATTAGTATTATGGCTTGGCTTGATGTCTTGGTTGGTGCGATTGCTCTATTAGGTTTCATCTTAATGGACGGGCAAAGACATAAAGTGAAGTATCGATATTTTGCTGTGTTGGGAACCTTGTCAGTTGGCGTGTCGTTTGGGCTCCCAATGTATCTTTACTTTAAAGAAAAACAGTCCCTTCAGTCACAGCCCTAACAAGGCGTTTAAGAGGGATTCACAACGCTTGGCATTTTTAGTTTGAATCGGCTTTAGTGTTTACAGCACAATGGCTTAGGTTGGGTGGTAGCGTTGTTCACCCCTTAACGCGGCGTTAGGTGTATTCAAGTTTTCATGGAAAAACTGCGCATGAATAAAGAAAAGATAGAATTAGTATTGTCTGAAAATTTGGGTGAAGGTTTTCGGATACTCTATGAAGATGGACAAATTTCACCTGCTATAGAATGGGTTGATTGGGTGCAACTGTCTGATGACGAAAATGACATCCAGGTGGTAGTTAACTTTGAAGACGACAGTGAAAAAGTCTTCAGTAAGGGAGTGGCGTTAAGCCAAATTTGGCACGAAGATGTCTAAAGTATCGCCACTGATTTTGTATTTGTTTGGTTCTGTCTTCTTCAAAACAATTGGAACACACACCTAACAAGGCGTTTAAGGCGGATTCACAACGCTTGGCGATTTCAGTTCAAGTCAGCTTAAGTGTTTAAGGTGCAAGGGGTTTGGGTTTGGTGGTAGGCGTTGTTCACCACTTAACGCGGCGTTATGTTTAACTGAAATTCAAAGACTTAAAGGTCTTAGGGTTTAGTTCTTTGTCCCTTTGGTAATTCGTCCCTAGTAGACTCAGCAAATCCGCACTGTCTGCCTAAGTTCTTGAATCTCTCAGCCCGTAAAACATGCCAATGTTCGCGGGTTGCTTCATTGTCAGGTCGTGGCGGTCGGTTGTCTGTATAACTGGCTTAAAGTCGCTTTAGGATTCTTAGCCAATTAGCATTTCGGCTTGGCAGTTGTCTCGGCAATTTGCCATTGTCTTGTGCTTTGGTTGGAAAGAAAGGGCGCTTGCTGAAAGTTCCTTGGGTTGCCTCATTGGGCAGGGAAGTGGAACTACACGTTTTTGGTAAATCGCCTTTGGTAGCCAAGTTGGTTCTTACCTTGTGGTTTGCCTCAGAAAATCAGTTAGAAATAGCAGTTCTTTCTCAATTAAATCATGTGTTTGTGGTAAAACATAACAAACAATTTAAGAGGGATTCCCAACGCTCGGCATTTTTGCATCTACTTCAATTTTAGTGGTTACGGCACAATGCTTTAGGTTGGGTGGTAGCGTTGCTCACCCCTTAATTGGGCGTTATGCCTAAATGAGGAAGTATGGAGTCTATTTACAGTATTATTCAGGAAAATCCTGATTATTTCGCTTGGGTCTTCGGTTTAGTCAATGCACTCTGGGGGATCTTTCTATATTTTAACAAGCAAAGTCATGACAAAG
>NZ_JBQEQR010000036.1:0-21877 GCF_052037695.1 Vibrio sp. WZ-1
GTTACCAGAGAAGTCGTTCGCTTCTAGAGACTTAGAACCAGACCACATAGTTAGGTTAGAAGGCGCTAGGTCAGCAGAGCCGCCCATGAATTCTGGAAGCATTTGACCAAACGCTTCTAGTGCGTTTTGAGATGCTTTACGAGATGCGATGTTAGCAGGGTTAGCTTGAAGATCTGCAATGATTTGGCTTGCTTTCTCTTCCCACTCAGCTGGAAGCTCGCCGTTTAGACGACGCTTAAGCTCAGCTGCTTCTGTTGGGTAAGCTGCTGCGTACGCTTCGAACTTCGCATTCCAAGCCGCTTCTTTCTCAGAACCTGCCGCTTTAGCATCCCACTCAGCGTATACGTCTGCTGGAATTTCAAATGCTGGGTGCTCCCAACCTAGGAATTCACGCGCTGCAGCGATTTCTTCCGCACCTAGTGGCGCACCGTGACAGTCGTGAGAACCAGATTTGTTTGGAGAACCAAAACCGATAATGGTTTTAGTACAAATCAGCGTAGGACGTGGGTCTGCTTTCGCAGCGATGATTGCTGCGTTGATCGCTTCAGAATCGTGACCGTCTACTGCTGGAATTACGTGCCAACCATAAGATTCAAAACGCTTAGGTGTATCGTCAGAGAACCAACCTTCAACGTGACCATCGATAGAGATGCCGTTGTCATCCCAGAATGCAATCAGTTTGCCTAGACCTAGTGTACCAGCAAGAGAACACGCCTCGTGCGAAATGCCTTCCATTAGACAGCCGTCGCCCATGAACACGTAAGTGAAGTGGTCTACGATGTCGTGGCCTTCTTTGTTGAACTGAGCTGCTAGCGCTTTCTCAGCCATTGCCATACCAACAGCGTTAGTGATGCCTTGACCTAAAGGACCCGTTGTTGTTTCGATACCTGGTGCATAGCCGTACTCTGGGTGACCTGGAGTCTTAGAGTGCAGTTGGCGGAAGTTTTTAAGGTCGTCGATAGACAACTCGTAACCACTCAGGTGCAGTAGAGAATAAATCAGCATAGAGCCGTGACCGTTTGACAGTACGAAACGGTCGCGATCAGCCCACTCTGGGTTAGCTGGGTTGTGGTTTAGGTGAGAACGCCAAAGAACTTCAGCGATATCAGCCATACCCATAGGTGCGCCTGGGTGGCCAGAGTTAGCTTGTTGAACACCATCCATGCTAAGAGCGCGGATTGCATTTGCCAGATGTTTACGAGAAGACATGTCTGCTCCTGAGTGCATTAAGCGAATTAATAAAGGAATGTGGGCACTTCTATCTAGAGAAGTGAATATAAAAGTGCAGGCAATATTCTCTCAAAGCAAAAATCTGACTGCAAACGTTTTACTCACCATTTTTGCGGTTTTAACTCAATCTTTTTGCTGTTAGTAAGCTGTTTATTAGAAATTCATCTCATCACAAGCAAACGATTGGGTCATAAGCTAGACCAATTCAAACAGAAAAAGAGCTTGTAATTCGAACTCGAAAATTTAAAATAGACGTCTAGATGTAGAAACACCTACAAACTGTATTGTATTTTCGTGGCAAGCTTGCGTTAGTTGGCCATGAGTAAACCTAAAGATTGGAGCTATCATGGCTAAGCACCTGTTCACTTCTGAGTCAGTATCAGAAGGCCATCCAGATAAAATCGCAGACCAAATCTCTGACGCAGTTCTTGATGCAATCCTTGAGCAAGACCCAAAAGCACGCGTTGCTTGTGAAACTTACGTAAAAACCGGCATGGTAATGGTTGGTGGTGAAGTTACCACTTCTGCATGGGTTGATATTGAAGAATTGACTCGTGAAACAGTACGTGAAATCGGCTACGTTCACTCTGACATGGGCTTCGATGCAAACTCGTGTGCAGTTCTAAACACCATCGGTAAACAGTCTCCAGACATCAACCAAGGTGTTGATAAAGCAGATCCTAAAGAGCAAGGCGCGGGCGACCAAGGCATCATGTTCGGTTACGCAACCAACGAAACTGAAATCCTAATGCCAGCTCCAATTACTTACTCTCACCGTCTTGTTCAAAAGCAAGCAGAAGTACGTAAAAACGGTACACTTCCTTGGTTGCGTCCAGACGCGAAGTCTCAGGTAACGTTCCAGTACGACCAAGGTAAGATCGTTGGTATCGACGCAGTTGTTCTATCAACTCAACACTGTGATTCAATCTCTACCCCAGACCTACGTGAAGCAGTAATGGAAGAGATCATCAAACCAGTACTACCTTCAGAGTGGATCAGCAAAGACACAAACTTCTTCATTAACCCAACCGGTCGTTTCGTTATCGGTGGTCCAATGGGTGACTGTGGTCTAACTGGTCGTAAAATCATCGTAGATACTTACGGCGGCGCAGCTCGTCACGGTGGTGGTGCATTCTCTGGTAAAGATCCATCGAAAGTAGACCGCTCAGCAGCTTACGCAGCACGTTACGTAGCGAAAAACATCGTAGCAGCTGGCATGGCAGACCGTTGTGAAATCCAACTTTCTTACGCAATCGGTGTTGCTGATCCAACGTCTATCATGGTTGAAACGTTCGGTACTGAAAAAGTATCTCACGACATCATCATTGAAGCGGTTCGTCAATTCTTCGACCTACGTCCATACGGTCTACAAGAAATGCTTAACCTTCTTCAACCAATCTACAAGAAGACAGCAGCTTACGGTCACTTCGGCCGCGAAGAGTTTCCATGGGAAGCGACTGATAAAGCTGAACTTCTACGCGATTTCGCTGGCATCAAGTAATCGAGCCACACAAGAATCGATAAAGCCCTCGCCTCTGGCGGGGGCTTTTTGTTTCTGCCTGCCCATTTTTATTTCCACTCCTTAACTGAACAAAAGTTCAGCAATTATTTGTAAATTGCCCCATCTCCGCCAATAGTTAAAATAATGTTAAATGCACTTTACGATGCATATAACGTATAGAGATAAGATGCGGGTTCACGTGCCTTAAAGGGCCATGAAAAACGTCAGCCGACCATCTTTTATGGCCTAGGTGCCACCGTGGGAATAAATCAAGGAGGAGTTATGCCTCGTACCGTAAATCCATCTGACTTCCAAAATAAGCGAAAGGAAGTTCCAGATAATGAATACGCCAGAACCATACCGTGCAATACCGTTAATCTTTCTGCTCCATTCCATTGGCTCGCGCTAGGTCTGCATGACTTCGTCCGCATGCCAATCATCAGTGCCTTTTACGGCATCTGTTTTATGGGTGCTGCAATTGGTATCGTACTTCTGGTTCAATGGCAAGGAACACACTTAGTGGTGATGCCGAGTCTAATTGTGTATATGCTAATCGGCCCTTTCCTTGCACTCGGTCTATACGACGCTAGTTGGGAGAGAGAGCGAGGGCACAAAGCTAGCCTGCTTCACTCTATGAAAGCCATTGGGCGCAACTCAACCTCCCAATGGGCATTCGCCGTTATGCTCGCGGTGTGTATGATTTTTTGGATGCGAATCGCCGCCCTACTTCATGCTCTGTACCCCTCAGTACAAGGTGCTCCACTGACTGAGTTCTTGCCTTTCTTGGTTATTGGTTCCCTCGTGGGCTTTGTCTTGGCTTGTGTGGTGTTCAGCATTTCTGCTTTCTCAATTCCACTCATGATGGAGCGTCGCGTCGATATGATGACCGCAGTGTTTACCAGCTTTAACGCCGTAAAATCCAACATTCCTGCGATGATCGTATGGGCAGCCATTATTTGTGGCGGTATCTTAATTGGCTTTGCGACATACGGTATTGGTATGCTCTTCACCATGCCAATCCTAGGCTACGGTACGTGGCATGCGTATCACGCGACAATTAAGAAAAAACACACGCCTTAGAAAACTGATGCTATGATCCAGCCCTCGCAAGCGCGGGGGCTTTTTTATTGAGTAAACGGAGTGAGTTGTGGATATAGACCTGAGCTACAAAGCCAAGCAAGTGATGGCGGATTGCATCGCGATGGCAGAGCAAGCCTTCAAACGTTCTTTTATCATCCCTACTCTGGCTTTCAATGTGCGTGGTAAAGCCGCAGGCAAAGCCTACTTGCAATTGAATGAGGTTCGATTGAATCCAAAACTCTTCAAAGAAAATCCACAAGCCTTTCTTAAAGAAGTGATCCCACACGAAGTCGCGCACCTCATTGCTTATCAAGTTTACGGTCGAGTTCGCCCGCACGGAAAAGAGTGGCAAGGCGTAATGGAAGCAGTGTTCAAAGTCCCAGCCAAAACCACTCACAGTTTCGATATTGCCTCTGTGCAAGGTAAAACTTTTGAGTACCGCTGTGCTTGTATGACTTATCCACTCTCGATTCGACGCCATAACAAAGTCTTGCGTAAAGAGGCAGTATATTCGTGCCAGAAATGCCGAAAACCACTCAGTTTTACTGGCATTCAGGTATCTTAACCTTCCCCCTCATATCAATATTCAATTTCCTAAATCAGAGACTGTCTTTGTCAAACGGCTGCTTTTTACCCGTTATTGTCAATACACTCATCACTACAGATTATTTATGCGTGTTAGAATGAATAAAGTCATACTTTATAAAGACTTTAATCATGAAATACCTGTTCTCTTTATTCCTACTTGCGCTTTCTAGTGCAGCGATTGCTGCGCCTCCAAGCTCTTTCTCCGCAGCCAAGCGTGAAGCGGTAAAAATCTACAAAGATCACCCAACCAGCTTTTACTGCGGCTGTGACATCAAATGGCAAGGTAAGAAAGGCGTACCCGATCTTGCTTCATGCGGATATCAAGTTCGTAAGCAAGAAAAGCGCGCATCGCGCATCGAATGGGAACACGTTGTCCCAGCTTGGCAATTCGGCCACCAGCGTCAGTGTTGGCAAAATGGTGGACGTAAAAACTGCACAAGAAACGACAAAGTCTTCAAATCAATGGAAGCCGATCTCCACAACCTGACTCCGGCTATCGGTGAGGTAAACGGTGACCGTTCGAACTACAACTTCAGTCAGTGGAACGGTATGGATGGCGTCAGCTACGGTCGCTGTGAAATGCAGGTTAACTTTAAGCAGCGTAAAGTTATGCCGCCCGATCGCGCGCGTGGTTCGATTGCACGTACATACTTGTACATGAGCAAAGAATACGGCTTCAAACTGTCCAAGCAACAAACTCAATTGATGACTGCTTGGAACAAAACTTACCCTGCAGATAAGTGGGAATGTGAGCGTGATGAACGCATTGCTAAGATTCAAGGCAACCACAACTCATTCGTTAAAGAGGCTTGTCGCGCACTGTAATTCTTCCTGTAATTCTTCCTGTAATTACCGTGGAACACCTCTGCGATTCGAGGCGTTATCATTAACTGTAATGGAAACGCCTCTTGCCCCTTGTTTTTTCGGTGGAAAGCATCCATGTTAGTGTCTAAATACTCGCGTATGCAGGAAATCGAAACACTATGCGTATCCCTCGAATTTATCATCCAGAAACCATTCAACAACTTGGCATCATTGCTCTAAGCGACGATGCAGCTGGCCACATCGGTCGTGTACTTCGCATGAAGGAGGGCCAAGAAGTCCTACTGTTTGACGGCAGTGGCGCAGAATTCCCAGCAATCATCAGCGAAGTTAGCAAAAAGAATGTGATGGTTGAGATCTCTGAACGCGTAGAGAGTGACATTGAGTCACCACTTGACCTTCACCTTGGTCAGGTTATTTCACGTGGCGATAAGATGGAATTCACCATCCAAAAATCAGTAGAGCTTGGCGTAAATACAATTACACCATTGATCTCTGAACGTTGTGGCGTGAAATTAGACCAAAAACGTTTCGAGAAGAAACTGGCTCAGTGGCAGAAGATTGCGATTAGTGCTTGTGAACAGTGCGGTCGCAATGTAGTACCTGAAATTCGCCCTATCATGAGCTTAGAAGAGTGGTGTCAAGAAGAGTACGATGGTTTGAAACTTAACCTTCATCCACGTGCAAAATACTCGATCAACACCCTGCCAACACCTGTTGAGAAAGTTCGCCTATTGATCGGTCCTGAAGGCGGTCTATCTTCTGACGAAATCGACATGACTCGCGAATACCACTTTGAAGAGACCCTACTCGGCCCTCGCGTTTTACGCACCGAAACCGCGGCTCTGACAGCAATTACAGCTTTGCAAGTTCGTTTCGGCGATCTTGGTTAAACGGAGAAAAATAATGATCAAACTCGGTATTGTAATGGACCCAATTTCGTCCATTAACATCAAGAAAGACTCTAGCTTTGCCATGATGCTTGAAGCGCAACGCCGCGGCTACGAAATCCATTACATGGAAATGAACGATCTGCACCTAGACCAAGGTAAAGCGATCGCTGATACTAAAGTAGTCGAGCTTAAAGAAGATCCAAACGGCTGGTACGAATTCAAATCAGAGCAGACTATTGAACTGTCTGAGCTTGATGCGGTACTGATGCGTAAAGATCCTCCGTTCGATACTGAATACATCTACGCGACTTACATCTTGGAGCGTGCTGAAGAGCAAGGCGCACTAATTGTTAACAAACCGCAGAGCCTACGCGACTGTAACGAAAAACTGTTCACCGCTTGGTTCCCTGAGCTAACACCAACCACAATCGTGACGCGTAAAGCAGAAAAGATTAAAGCCTTTCGTGAAGAGCACGGTGATGTGATCCTAAAACCACTTGATGGTATGGGCGGCGCATCTATCTTCCGCGTGAAAGAGAACGATCCAAACGTATCTGTGATCATTGAGACGCTAACGAACCACGGCCAAAACTACGCGATGGCACAAACCTTCGTGCCAGACATCAGCAATGGTGACAAACGTATCCTAGTGGTTGATGGTGAGCCAATGCCTTACTGCCTTGCTCGTATCCCTGCGAAAGGCGAAACGCGCGGTAACCTAGCGGCTGGCGGCACGGGTGAAGCTCGTCCACTAAGTGAAACCGATATGAAGATCGCTCAAGCGGTTGCTCCAACACTGAAAGAGAAAGGTCTCATCTTTGTAGGTCTTGACGTGATTGGCGACAAGCTAACAGAAATCAACGTAACTAGCCCAACTTGTATTCGTGAAATCGAAGCCGCTTTTGATATTTCAATTACTGGCAAGCTAATGGACGCGATTGAGCGCCGAGTGAAAGGCGAATAACTCAAACTGTATTACAGTTAAATAAGAACGTTGTGGATTAACTTAAGCAAACTCATGCACATACCCGCACGGGTGAAAACATGGTGTTTGCTTAAGTGTTTTTAATAGCCTTATAAGGTCAAGATGAGAATGAACCTCACAAACCATTTCTTAGTTGCCATGCCGGGAATGAAAGATCCCTACTTCCAGAATAGCGTTATCTACGTCTGTGAACACAACGAAGAAGGCGCTATGGGGTTAATGATCAACGCACCTGTCGATATCACAGTAGGCAGCATGCTCAATCAAGTCGAAGTGCAACCTGTGCACCCTCGCCTGTTTGAAGCAAGCTTGGAGAGACCAGTTTACAACGGCGGTCCTGTTTCTGAAGATCGCGGCTTTATTCTGCACAAACCAAAAGACTACTACGAATCAAGTATTCAAATGACCGACGAACTGGCGGTGACCACGTCCAAAGACATCTTGTCAGTACTTGGTACAGAAGCCGAACCCAGCGACTATTTGGTAGCACTGGGATACTCAGGTTGGAGTGCTGGTCAGTTAGAAACCGAATTGGCAGAAAACTCATGGCTGACGATTGAAGCCACACCAGAGATCATTTTCGATACACCGATCATCGATCGCTGGAAAAAAGCTGTCGAGAAGCTTGGTATCGATCCGAGCCAGCTCTCAGCAGATGCCGGGCACGCCTAAACGTTTATATACCGCAACCTATTTTCACTATTTAGATTCAGAGCACCTTATGTCACGTACCATTATGGCTTTCGATTTCGGCACCAAGAGCATTGGTAGCGCCATCGGGCAAGAAATCACAGGCACTGCTTCACCGCTAAAAGCATTCAAAGCGAATGATGGCATTCCAAACTGGGATGATATCGAAAAGCAAATTAAAGAGTGGCAACCAGACCTATTGGTGGTGGGGTTGCCAACAGACTTACACGGTAAGGACCTAGAGACCATCACGCCACGAGCTAAGAAGTTCGCCAACCGTCTGCACGGTCGCTACGGTTTACCCGTTGAATTGCATGATGAACGCCTATCAACCGCAGAGGCACGCGCAGAGCTATTCAGTATGGGGGGCTACAAAGCGCTATCGAAAGGCAATATCGACTGTCAATCCGCGGTGGTGATTCTTGAGAGCTGGTTTGAAAGCCTTTGGGGTGAGTAGAGGCTTAAAGCACAAAAAAGGTTGGCTTCTGCCAACCTTTTTAGTTTCTGGAATAGATTAATCCATATCGATCTTAACGTTCGCCAGCGTGCCCGTAGAGAAAGCTTCACCACGTTGCGTCTTCAGCATCAAACGTAAATCGTTGGCAGAGTCGGCACTGTGCAATGCATCTTCTTCGCTGATCTTACCTTGCATCACCAACTTGTAGAGCGATTGGTCGAAAGTCAGCATCCCGAACTCGTTAGAGCGAGCCATGGTCGATTTTAATTCGTGTAGATCACCTCGACGGATCAGATCGGATACGCGCGGGCTGTTTAATAAGATCTCAAAAACGCCGTGACGTCCTTGACCGTTTTTATCACGGATCAGTTGCTGACCGACTACGCCTTTTAAGTTCATCGATAGATCAAACAAGAACTGATCTTTTTGATCTTTTGGCACTAGGTGCAAAATACGCTCAAGTGCTTGGTTTGCGTTGTTGGCATGTAGTGTCGCCATGCACAAGTGACCAGTCTCAGCAAAGGTCATCGCATATTCCATCGTTTCGCGGCTACGGATCTCACCAATCAAAATCATGTCAGGCGCTTGGCGTAGTGAGTTCTTCAGTGCCACTTCATAGCTGTCAGTATCTAACCCCACTTCACGCTGTGTCACGATGCAACGCTTATGCTCATGCACAAATTCAATTGGATCTTCTACCGTCAGAATATGACCAGTTTTGTTATTGTTACGATAGCCCGTCATCGCCGCCATGGTGGTCGACTTACCAGAACCGGTCGCACCAACCACCAGCACCAACCCACGCTTGGCAATGGCAAGATCTTGCAGTACCAAAGGTAGCTTGAGTTGCTCAAACGTTGGAATGTTGGTTTCGATACGACGAATCACCGCTCCCGGCAATTCACGTTGAAAAAAGGCACTAACACGGAAGCGACCGCAATCACGGACAATGGCAAAGTTCGACTCACGGCTTTTACGAAACTCCTGACGTCGCTCTGGGTCCATTGCGCTGTCGAGTAACAAGGCGACGTCATTTTCAGTCAACTTATCGCCTTGCGGGCGCAATTCGCCATCGACACGAAACAAGATTGGAGCGCCAACAGTGATGTAGAGATCCGACGCTTTTAACGCCAGCATGCCTTCGAGAAATTTATTTAGATCCATTATCCGTCTTCATTTTGTCTAGATGTCTATTACGAGAATTGCTGCGCTTCAATTTCGATTTTCTTATCCACTTCTTCTCGAGTAACCATACCTTGCGCCATTAATTGGCGAGCATTTTGCTCCATGGTCTGCATACCATGCGCCGCACCTGTCTGAATGATCGAATACATCTGCGCGACTTTGTCTTCACGAATCAGGTTACGGATTGCTGGCGTTGCCATCATGATTTCATGACACGCGATACGACCACCACCATTACGCTTTAGAAGTTTTTGCGCGATAACCGAGCGTAGCGATTCTGACAACATCGAACGTACCATGTCTTTGTCACTGCCCGGGAATACATCGATGATACGGTCGATGGTTTTCGCAGCTGAGCTAGTGTGTAGTGTACCGAAAACAAGGTGACCGGTTTCCGCAGCGGTAAGCGCTAGGCTGATGGTTTCTTTGTCGCGCATCTCACCAACTAGAATCACATCCGGGTCTTCACGCAACGCACTACGTAGCGCGTTTTGGAAGCTGTGCGTATCACGGTGTACTTCACGTTGGTTGATCAGACACTTATTGTTGGTATGAACAAATTCAATTGGATCTTCAATTGTTAGGACGTGCTTATTGTGATTACGGTTAATGTAGTCAACAATGGCAGCCAAAGTAGTCGATTTACCAGAACCTGTTGGGCCGGTAACCAGTACCAAGCCTTTTTCGGCATTGGCAATCTTTCTGAAAATCTCAGGAGCTTCTAGCTCTTCCAATGTTGGAATGCTGCTTGGGATAGTACGGAATACAGCAGCACAACCGCGAGATTGATTGAAGGCGTTGACACGAAAACGGCCAACGTTGTGCAATTCAAATGAGAAATCGACTTCGAGTTTTTCTTCGAACTCACTGCGTTGCGCATCGTTCATGATTTCAAAAACCAAACGGTGCACTTCTTGGTGTGTAAACGCTGGAATGCCCAGTTTTCTCACATCACCATCAATACGAACCATTGGTGGTACACCTGCAGAAAGATGTAGATCCGAAGCATTATGTTTTACACTAAAATCCAGTAACTCAGTGATATCCATTTAAAATCCTTAAGTCTAAAGTACAGCTATGAGTAGTATTCAACAAAACATTGAACATATCACCTCTCAAATTCGACACGACGAACAAAAATGCGGTCGTTCTCCAGAGTCCGTGCAACTTCTAGCAGTAAGCAAAACTAAACCTGTCGAGGCAATTCTCGAAGCTTACCAAGCTGGCCAAACGGCATTTGGTGAAAACTACGTCCAAGAGGGCGCAAGTAAAGTTCAGCACTTTGCCGAGCATTATCCTGATAATCGAATCGAATGGCACTTTATTGGCCCTATTCAATCCAATAAATCACGCCCTGTGGCTGAACATTTCGATTGGGTTCACACCATTGATCGCGCCAAGATCGCTCAACGCCTCAATGACCAGCGTCCAAGCGAGCTCAAACCTCTGCAAGTTCTGATTCAAGTTAACACCAGTGGTGAAGAATCAAAATCTGGTGTGGCTGATGCAGAAATATTCGAACTGGCTGAGTTGATTTCTCGCCTGCCAAACCTCACGTTAAGAGGGTTGATGTCGATTCCTGCCAACGTGCCAGATTACGAATCACAACTTCGCGCATTTAAGCAACTTGAAGAGCTAAAACAAAAGCTAGCTCAGCAGTACCCAGATGTCGACACGCTATCCATGGGAATGAGCGGAGACATGGATGCGGCAATCGAAGCAGGTAGCACTATGGTGCGAATCGGCACGGCGATTTTTGGCGCGCGCGACTACAGCAAACAGCAATAAAAGCGACTCGTTGTTAGACACTGTGAATTTGAGTCTGACCGCCTTTCTTTAGGCTGTCAGAGCAAAGTGGTGTAATTATACACCTGAGCGCACAACAAATTGTAAGAATTTATATTTGGAAATCAGACATATGGAACATAAAAAGATTGCCTTTATCGGCGCAGGAAACATGGTGCGTGCGATCGTTTCTGGTCTTGTAGCAAATGGCTACCCTGCACAGAACATCATTGCGACCGCCCCATCGGAGACGCGTCGCCAACCTCTTGAGCAAGACTTTGGTATCCGCACCACCAGCGATAACATCGCAGCCGCGACAGAAGCGGATGTTGTGGTATTGTCTGTGAAGCCACAAATGATGGAAGACGTGTGTAAACCACTGCAATCTATCGACTTCAGTGACAAACTGGTTATCTCCATCGCAGCGGGCATCAGCTGTACACGTTTGGATGGCATGCTAGCAACTAAACTGAACTTGGTTCGCGTGATGCCTAACACACCATCACAACTTGGTTTAGGCATGAGTGGGCTTTACGCACCTGAACATGTGCAAGAACAAGATAAAGCTTTCGCGGCAGAGCTAATGCAAGTATGCGGTAAGGTATGTTGGGTTGAACAAGAATCTGGCATCAACAACGTAATTGCAGCGGCAGGCAGTGCACCAGCTTACTTCTTCCTGTTTATGGAAGCGATGCAAGCAGAAGCGATTGCTCAAGGCTTCGATAAAGACACTGCTCGCACGTTAGTTCAACAATCCGCACTTGGTGCAGCAAGCATGGTAGTAGAAAATCCACAAACTGAGCTTTCTACACTACGCGAGAACGTGACATCAAAAGGTGGCACAACCGCAGAAGCGCTACGTACATTCAACGAGCACCAACTGTCTGATATTGTGGCGAAAGCAATGCAAGCAGCGGTTGCTCGCGCTGAAGAAATGGAAAAACTGTTTTAATGACTGAGTGACTCCCACTCTGTGTCACTCACTTACTTTTTAAGGGTACCTTATGAATTCAATGAGTTTTCTCATCTCAACCCTATTTGACCTGTACATCATGGTCGTAATTTTGCGTATATGGTTGCAAGCTGCTCGTGCAGATTTCTACAACCCATTCTCGCAATTCATCGTCAAAGCAACCCAACCGGTTGTGGGTCCGCTGCGCCGCGTGATCCCATCCATCGGCAGCATCGACCTAGCGACGGTACTGTTCGCTTACGTGCTGTGTGTACTTAAGTTTGTTGCCCTGATCCTGATCGCTTCAAGTGGTTCAGTTTCTTTTAGTGCTGATTTCCTATTCCTAGGTTTGCTATCACTGATTAAAGCCGCTGGTGGCTTGTTGTTCTGGGTACTACTGATTCGCGCAATCCTAAGTTGGGTTAGTCAAGGTCGTAGCCCTATCGAGTATGTATTCCACCAGCTAACCGAACCAATGCTAGCGCCAATCCGTCGCATCATCCCTGCTATGGGTGGCTTCGACTTAAGCGTACTCGTGCTGTTCATCGGCCTGCAGTTCGCTAACTTCCTAATGGGCGACATGATTGGTCCTATCTGGTATCAACTATAATGTCAGAAGCAGTTTGGCATGATGGCGAGGATGTTGTGCTTAGACTCTACATCCAACCAAAAGCAAGCCGCGACAAGATCGTCGGCTTGCATGGTGAAGAGCTCAAAATCGCCATCACCGCACCGCCTGTCGATGGTAAAGCGAATGCGCACTTAACCAAGTTTTTAGCTAAACAATTTAAAGTTGCTAAAGGTTTGGTTCACATAGAAAAAGGTGAACTGGGACGTCATAAACAAATTCGGATAGAATCCCCAGTGCAAATACCAACAGAAATTAAAGCCATCATTTGATGGCTTTTTATTTACGAAATTCGTACCAATAATTAAACGCCCGATTCGAGGAAGTGATAATGAGCAAATGGATTACCGCCCTACTGATCAGCCTATTGTCTTTACCAAGCATGGCAGGTCAGTTCAAAACCATGAAAGATATCGAGGTACACTACATCGCGTTTAACTCGACCTTTTTAACCCCCAAGATCGCCCGTAGCTACGACATCAAGCGTAATGGCTACAATGCAGTACTGAACATCAGCGTGCTCGATAGTGCTTCTCTGGGTAAACCTGCTGTTGAAGCTAAGATCAGTGGTCAGGCGAAGAACCTTATCGGTCAAACGCAGAAGCTCACCTTCCGTGAAGTGAAAGAAGGTGATGCGATTTACTACCTAGCAGAGCTCGGTATTACTAACGAAGAAACTTTTACCTTTGATATTGACGTTAAAGCTGGAAACAAAGGCTCAGGTAAGCTTAAATTCACCCAGAAATTTTATGTCGAAGAGTAATTAGGTTGTGATGTTCTAAAAGCTTTTCGATCATCATAGCCTTAGGGTCTGTTTACCTTTCGAGCTGATTTTTGCAGCGAATTGTTGGGTATTTATACAAGGCAGAGACTTTGCTATGTAGCTAGCCTACATGAGAAGTCGATAACGCAGTAGAAATGACCAACAAACGCTGCCCAAAGGGTTCGGCTAAAATCGTTTTATGCTTTGTTAAGGAGTATTTGCTTAGAGTGACTAGGCGACACACTCCTTGCCTCACCTAAAACGATTTTATCTCGAACAAAATTTAACCGCGAAAGGTCAACAGACCCTAGAACCAATTTAATCAGGGAGAACACTACGTTCTCCCTTTATCGCTACAGAAAGAGACGACCATGAAAAAGATAGTGCTAGCAACAGGCAACCAAGGCAAAGTTCGTGAGATGGCAGATCTGCTGTCTGACTTCGGTTTTGAAGTATTGGCGCAAAGTGAATTCAACGTATCTGAAGTAGCAGAAACTGGCACTACTTTCATTGAAAATGCGATCATCAAAGCTCGCCATGCAGCACAAGAAACTGGTCTTCCTGCGATTGCGGACGACTCAGGCTTAGAAGTCGATTTCTTGAAAGGCGCGCCGGGCATTTACTCTGCACGTTATGCAGGCGAAAAAGCCTCTGACCAAGAGAACCTAGAGAAGCTACTTAAAGCAATGGAAGGCGTACCAGAAGCCGAACGCACCGCTCGTTTCCACTGCGTATTGGTTTTGATGCGTCATGAGAACGATCCAACTCCTATCGTTTGTCACGGTAAGTGGGAAGGTCGCATTCTCACTCAAGCACACGGTGAAAATGGCTTTGGCTACGACCCAATTTTCTTTGTTCCTGAAGACAACTGCGCGTCAGCCGAACTTGAACCAGCACGTAAGAAGCAACTGTCTCATCGCGGTAAAGCACTCAAGTCGTTGTTTGCTCAATTGTCTGAGCAAGTGTCTCAGTAATCACGAGCGAATTAGACCATGTTAACGCCCCCAGCACTGAGCTTGTATGTACACATCCCATGGTGTGTACAAAAGTGCCCGTATTGCGACTTTAACTCTCACGCGCTTAAAGCCGAGATTCCAGAAGAAGAGTACATCAATGCCCTTCTCGAAGACTTGGATACTGACATTGAGAAATACCGCCTCAACGATGCGCCACGTCCACTGCATTCGATCTTCATTGGCGGTGGTACGCCTAGTCTGATTTCGGCAGAAGGCATCGAACGTCTACTTAAAGGTATTGAAGCGCGTATTCCGTTCAAGCCTGAAATCGAAATCACTATGGAAGCTAACCCTGGCACCATTGAGGCAGAGCGTTTTGCTGGCTACCGCAAGGCTGGCGTAACACGCATCTCTATCGGTGTGCAAAGCTTTGAGCAGCAGAAGCTCGAGCGTTTGGGGCGCATTCACGGTCAAGATGAAGCCGTCAATGCTGCTAAGCTGGCGCACCAAATCGGTTTGAACAGCTTTAACCTCGACCTCATGCACGGCTTACCAGATCAAAGCATCGAACAAGCCTTAGCAGATTTGGACAAAGCGATTGAGTTAGCGCCGCCACACTTGTCTTGGTATCAGCTAACGATCGAACCAAACACCATGTTCTACTACAAGCCACCGACACTGCCAGATGACGATGACTTGTGGGATATCTTCGAGCTGGGACATGAGAAACTCGCAGCGGCAGGCTACGTTCAATACGAGATTTCTGGTTACAGCAAGCCGGGCTATCAGTGTCAGCACAACCTGAACTACTGGCGCTTTGGTGATTACCTAGGCATTGGTTGTGGTTCACACGGCAAGCTGAGTTTCGCTGATGGTCGCATCGTTCGTACCACTAAGGTCAAACACCCACGTGGCTATCTGATGGCATACCAAAACATGGTGAAGCCGTATCTGGATAGTGAACAGCTCGTCGCCGACGAAGATCGTCCGTTTGAATTCTTTATGAACCGTTTCCGCTTGATGGAAGCGTGCCCGAAACAAGACTACATCGATACGACAGGTCTGCCGTTGAGCTCGATTCAAGAAACTATCGATTGGGCGCTTGAGATGGGTTTCCTGAGTGAAACAGAGACCCACTGGCAAATTACCGAGAAAGGTAAACTGTTCTTGAATGACTTGCTAGAAGCCTTTATGGCGGAAGAGGAATAGGTAACAGAATCGAGATTCGGGAACGGACTGCGTCCTTCGAGAAGCGAGATGTATGACAACATTTACCTAGATAGAAACAAAAAGGGTTGACGCTCAAACGCCAACCCTTTCTTTTATTCGTAACAACACTTATTTCTCTAAAGCGGAGCGTTCCCGAAGGATGAAAACCATTCTCGCCTTCATGTCTCTTTTCTTTAAAAAATCGAACGACCGATACGCTCTGCAAGTAGTTCAAGTGCTTTAGTACCAGCAAGCGAGTTACCTGACGCATCAAGCTCGGGAGACCAGACCGCTATCGTCATTTCACCCGGCACAACAGCAATAATACCACCGCCAACACCTGACTTACCCGGCATACCAACGCGGTAAGCAAATTCACCAGCACCATCATACAAGCCACAGGTTGCTAGTAGCGCATTCAATTGCTTGGTTTGCGTTGGTGATACCACTGGCTTACCCGTTTGTACCGACGTACCTTTGTTGGCTAAGTAGCTAAAGGTCTTCGCCAGATCGACACAGCTCATCTTCAACGCACACGCATGGAAGTAGTTTTGCAGAACGGGGATAACCTCGTTTTCGAAGTTACCAAATGAACGCATCAAGTACGCGATCGCAGCATTGCGGTCACCATGCATCATTTCAGACGCTGCAACCACTTTGTCGTACACGATATGAGTATCACCAGATAGCTGACGAGCAAATTCCAATAGACGCTGACGTGGCGCCGAGAGACGGCTTTGCAGCAAATCAGCAACCACAATAGCACCAGCGTTAATGAACGGGTTACGTGGAATGCCCTGCTCCATCTCTAGCTGGATCATCGAGTTAAACGCCTGACCAGAAGGCTCTTTACCTACACGACACCAGATCTCCTCTTGCTTGTACAAGCACATTGCCAGAGTCAGGCTCAACGCTTTTGAGATCGACTGAATCGAAAACGACTCTTCTGCATCGCCCGCTTTAATCACTTCACCTTCATTGGTGTATACCGCAATACCTAGCTTAGTATTGGGCACTTTTGCCAACGCGGGAATGTAGTCGGCGACTTTGCCTTGACCAATTAAAGGACGAACTTCCGCCAGAATGTCTGTCAAAATTTGCGCTGTAGGTTTCATCTTCTACCTTCTTGTCACAAGAACCCAAATGGCTGGGCCCAGAGGTAAAAAAAGCCAACGCGGACGTTGGCTTTTCCATGGAATTTATTCGACTCAAGTCGATTATGGTTTTATTGCCACAATGATGTTGCGGTTGATAGATTGGTCAACACGGTGAAGATAACCGATGTAAGGTTCTTCTGAAAGCACCTTCCACCCTTGCTCTTCAAATAATGCCGCTACGTCTTTCCACTTCAAAGTGAATTCGTTGAAAGATAGCACCACAGAACCTTGTTTCTTCAACACCACTTTCCATGCAGGCAGAGCCTCTTTTAGAAGCTCAAGTGGGCTGCGGTTCAGCTTGCTGTCTTTGGCATTTTTGCTGCCGTGCTGCACGCCATAAGGCAAGTCAGACACCATCACATCTACCGAGTTTTTCTTCACAACTTGGTCAGCAATACGTGTATCTGCTGAGTACAGCTTCATTGTTTGAAGATTACCTTTGTTGTAATCGTCTTTGTCTGCTGCAGCCTCAACCACGAAGCCGTCTGCCACTTTTTTACCACCAGCAGTGCGCTTTTCTTTGCTCACTTTGTGCTTGAAGCGGCCGTTCTTCATGAACTTAACGATGAAGGTTTGGATCTCTTGAACCCATTTCTGGTTGATCTCAACACCCACAACATTCAAGCCGTGGATCAAACCTTCAAACAATGTTGTACCTTTACCACACATAGGATCCATCAACGTCAATTGCGCACTGCCTGTGTTGGCAGCACTTACGCCTAGGTTCACCATCAAACGCGTAAACTGTTCGTTTGTTTTACCTGTGTAACGCAGGATCTGACTCATGCTCTCAGGGAAAGTATTGAATGCAGGCGCCTGAATTGGACGTAGCAAGCCATCTTCACGCACTTCAAATAGCGCGTAATAGATAGATGACGCAGCAATCTTGCCTGCCTGTGCTTCACTCAGTTCTGTTTCGCAAGAGAATACAAGTGCCGCAGGAAGACCCACATCTTTGTTGCCAATTTCAGTAACTTCAACACCTTCCGACACCAAAATAGCTTTCAGCTCAGAACATGCAATCGTCATAGCGCTATCAAAGTAAATACGGTTATGGCCCGGATTCGCTAATATCGCGTAGTGGTACATCTACTGGCTCCTTAAGCAGTACGCTTGAATTTGATATCCCACACACCGTGACCTAGACGGTGACCGCGAGCTTCAAATTTAGTCAGTGGACGCTCTTCTGGACGAGGAATGAAGTCGCCTTCTTCAGCGATGTTTTCGAAACCAGGCGCTTGGTTCATGATTTCAATCATGTGCTCAGCGTAGTTTTCCCAGTCTGTCGCCATGTGGAAGATACCTTCATTAGGGATAAGCTTCTGACGCACCATTTCAGCGAACTCAAGCTGTACGATACGACGCTTGTGGTGGCGCTTTTTGTGCCATGGGTCTGGGAAGAACAGTTGTAGCGTCGCTAGGCTGCCATTTGGGATCATGTGTTCGAATACTTCTACCGCATCGTGACACATTACACGTAGGTTCGTGATACCTGCTTCGCGAGCATCTGCAAGACAAGCACCAACGCCTGGACTATGAACTTCGATACCAATGAAGTTTTTCTCTGGTGCGTTCTTTGCCATTTCAACCAATGAAGCACCCATACCAAAACCGATCTCTAGTACAACTGGGTTGTCATTGCCAAATACTTCTTTCCAATCAAGAAGTTCAGCTTTGTAGTCGATACCCATTGTTGGCCAGCATTCGTTCATCGCATTTTCTTGGCCCTTAGTTAGACGACCTTCGCGACGCACGAAACTGCGGATTTTACGGATCATCTTACCGTCTTCGTTGTACTCGTTAGTGGTTACTTCACTCATTGATTTTGCCTGCACATTGATTAATCAAAGCGGGGATTATCCAAAGAATTCTCTTAGGTGCAAGTATTTGTTGAGCTATCAGACTATGGCAGCCCAAAAGCAATCAAATCAGACACAATATCCCCACAGTTTATCTGTTGTACTTACACCACAATCTGTGGTGCAATTTTACTCCTAACCAATAATAGAATACAGAGCAAGTCGTGACACCTTTCGCCAGTGCCATCTTAGAATGGTATGACGCATATGGAAGAAAAGATCTTCCGTGGCAACAAAACAAGACCGCTTATAGTGTCTGGTTGTCTGAAATCATGCTTCAGCAAACTCAGGTCACTACGGTTATTCCTTATTACCAACGCTTTTTGGAGCGCTTCCCGACCGTGGTCGATCTTGCCAATGCAGAGCAAGATGAAGTGCTGCACCTGTGGACCGGCTTAGGTTATTACGCTCGTGCTCGTAACCTTCATAAAGCCGCGAAAGAGGTCGCCCATAAATATAATGGTGAGTTCCCATTAGACCTGGAGCAGATGAATGCCCTACCGGGGATTGGCCGCTCTACCGCAGCAGCAGTACTGTCGTCTGTCTATAAACAGCCACATGCGATATTAGATGGCAACGTAAAGCGCACCCTTTCACGCTGCTTTGCTGTTGATGGATGGCCGGGACAAAAAAAAGTCGAAAATCAATTGTGGGAGATCGCAGAAACGCACACTCCACAAACGGATGTCGACAAATATAACCAAGCCATGATGGATATGGGTGCCATGATGTGTACCCGCAGTAAGCCTAAGTGCACCTTGTGTCCGGTCAACGAACTTTGTGTAGCAAAAAAACAAGGTAACGTGCTTGATTACCCGGGTAAAAAACCGAAAAAAGACAAGCCTGTTAAGCAGACACGTTTCGTTATGCTGCATCACAAAAATGGCAATGGGCACGAAGTGTGGCTAGAACAAAGACCGCAGACGGGAATTTGGGGCGGACTCTTTTGTTTCCCACAAACCGAACATATCGATGTTGAGAGCGATATTGATTTGCTACTGGAACAACGTGGTATTCAAGCGGGCGATATTAAGCATCAAGAGACACTGATTACGTTCCGCCACACATTCAGTCATTACCATCTCGATATCACACCGATTTTGATTGACCTGTCAAAGCAACCCACTGTGGTGATGGAAGGCAACAAAGGTCTTTGGTATAACTTATCTAAACCTGAAGAAGTCGGTTTGGCAGCACCAGTAAAACTTCTACTGGAAGCGCTACCCCACGAACTTCGTTAATTAATTGCAAGGAGTCATTATGAGCCGCACTGTTTTTTGTGCTCGACTAAAGAAAGAAGGCGAAGGCCTAGACTTTCAACTTTACCCAGGTGAACTAGGTAAACGCATTTTCGATAATATCTCGAAAGAAGCTTGGGCTCAGTGGCAACATAAACAAACTATGTTGATCAACGAGAAGAAGCTCAACATGATGGATCCTGAACATCGCAAACAACTTGAGACTGAAATGGTGAATTTCTTGTTCGAAGGTAAAGATGTTCACATCGAAGGCTACACGCCACCAAGCGAATAAAGCAAACTTGTTTTAAAACAATGACATCACAACCAACCTTGTGGTGTCATTTTTATATTAGAGCCCACAAAGCCATCTCAATAGTTATGAAAAAAATTGCCTTTATTGCTACCGCACTCTTAATGGCAGGTTGTAGCCGCGAATTTGTCGAGCAAATTTACGACGTCAATTACGAGCCAACCAACCGTTTTGCCAACAACTTAGCAGAACTGCCGGGACAGTTTGAAAAAGACACCGATGCACTCGATGCACTGATCAGCAGCTTCTCTGGCAACATTAAAAAGCGTTGGGGCCAACGCGAAGTGAAGTTTGCAGGTAAAAGCAATTACGTAAAATACATTGATAACTACTTGAGCCGCGCTGAAGTCGACTTCCAAAAAGGTGTGATTACCATAGAAACGGTTTCTCCAACAGAGCCACAAAAACACCTTAAGAACGCCATTATCACCACGCTTTTAACGCCAGATGATCCGGCTAACGTTGACCTGTTCTCTTCCAAAGAAATCAAATTGGAAGGTCAGCCCTTTCTCTATAAACAGGTTGTCGACCAAGACAAAAAGCCAATTCAGTGGTCATGGCGAGCAAATCGCTTTGCCGATTACCTAATCGCAAATCAAGTCAAAACCAAGGATGTCGACTTTAAGAAAGCGTATTACGTTGAAATCCCAATGGTGGAAGATCACTTCTCGCAGCGCAGTTACCAATATGCTGATATCGTGCGTCGTGCCTCGAAGAAATACGACATCCCTGAAGATTTGATTTACGCCATCATCAAAACCGAAAGTAGCTTTAACCCGTACGCGGTAAGTTGGGCAAATGCGTATGGCTTGATGCAGGTTGTTCCAAAAACGGCTGGCCGTGACGTATTCAAGCTGGTGAAGAATCGTTCTGGGCAGCCAAGCCCAGAATATTTATTTAACCCAGAGAACAACATTGATACCGGAACGGCTTACTTTTACATCCTTAAAAACCGTTATTTGAAAGATGTACAGCACCCAACCTCGTTGGAGTACAGCATGATTTCTGCTTACAACGGCGGAACTGGTGGTGTTTTAAACACTTTCCATCGAACTGATCGCAAACGCGCAATGAAAGATTTAAATTCTTTACAGCCAAATCAAGTTTATTGGGCATTAACAAAAAAACATCCAAACGCAGAAGCACGTCGTTACCTAGAAAAAGTTACAAATTTCAAAAAGGAATTTAACGCTGGATAAACTTTAGCGCGACAGTTGAATAAAAAGCGTTCGAACAACCACTTTTTTGAAATTATTTAAAAAAAGTGGTTGACGCAAAGCAGGAAAATCCGTTTAATAGCGCTCCGTTGCCCGGATAGCTCAGTCGGTAGAGCAGAGGATTGAAAATCCTCGTGTCGGTGGTTCGATTCCGCCTCCGGGCACCACAATTTGATTTGTTGGTGTCTTAACCAAGTGTTATTACACGAACAAAAGCACAAAGAATACAGTGTGCCGACTTAGCTCAGTAGGTAGAGCAACTGACTTGTAATCAGTAGGTCACCAGTTCGATTCCGGTAGTCGGCACCATTCTTTTGCCTCGATAGCTCAGTCGGTAGAGCAGAGGATTGAAAATCCTCGTGTCGGTGG
>NZ_JBQEQR010000032.1:0-21978 GCF_052037695.1 Vibrio sp. WZ-1
GAAGCGAGAAGCGAGAAGCGAGAAGCGAGAAGCGAGAAGCGAGAAGCGAGAAGCGAGAAGCGAGAAGCGAGAAGCGAGAAGCGAGAAGCGAGAAGCGAGAAGCGAGAAGCGAGAAGCGAGAAGCGAGAAGCGAGAAAATCATGTAGGGTTGGCACACAGTGTCGACCCTTTTTCTTTGAATTCAGATAATCAAATCCAAATATGGGCCAGTACTGCAAGTAACTTTCGCCGACCTCTCCGTAAACACATCTCATAGGACGAACTCCGAACTTGATTCTCAGTTCAAAGCGCTTCTGAGGAGCGTAGCTTGCACTTTCTCTAGCTTCAAAACGCAAAAAAGCCGAGCTAATGCTCGGCTTTTTTTGTTCTTACGAACTGAGATTACTCAGCAGCTTCTTCAGCAGCTGGGCGATCTACAAGCTCAATGTAAGCCATTGGAGCTTTATCACCAGCACGGAAGCCAGCTTTTAGGATACGAGTGTAACCGCCCTGACGAGCAGCAAAACGTGGACCTAGTTCGTTAAACAGTTTTGCAACTACTTCGTTATCACGAGTACGTGCAAATGCTAGACGACGGTTAGCAACACTGTCAGTCTTAGCTAGTGTAATCAAAGGCTCAACTACGCGACGTAGCTCTTTTGCTTTTGGCAAAGTAGTCTTGATAACTTCATGACGTACTAGAGAGCTAGCCATGTTGCTGAACATCGCTTTGCGATGTGAGCTGTTGCGGTTGAGTTGACGACCACTCTTACGATGGCGCATGACCTAATCCTTCTAACTAGTATCGATTAATCTTCAGCGATTGATGCAGGTGGCCAGTTTTCTAGGCGCATGCCCAGAGACAGACCACGTGACGCAAGTACGTCTTTAATCTCAGTAAGAGATTTTTTACCAAGGTTAGGCGTTTTAAGTAGCTCAACCTCAGTACGTTGTACTAGATCACCGATGTAGTGAATCGCTTCTGCTTTCAAACAGTTAGCAGAGCGAACTGTTAGTTCAAGATCGTCTACAGGACGCAGTAGGATCGGATCGAATTCTGGCTTCTCTTCCTTCTCCTCAGGTACACGTACATCACGAAGATCTACGAACGCATCCAATTGTTCAGCTAGGATAGTAGCTGCACGACGGATTGCTTCCTCAGGTTCTAGAGTACCGTTTGTTTCCATATCGATAACAAGCTTGTCTAGATCAGTACGCTGCTCTACACGAGCTGCTTCTACAGCGTAGGCAATTTTGTCTACAGGGCTGTAAGTAGCATCTACTAGTAGGCGACCGATTGGACGCTCATCTTCTTCAGTATGGATACGCGCTGAAGCTGGAACATAACCACGACCACGTTCTACTTTAATACGCATTGCGATTTCAGCGTTGTCATCCGTTAGGTGACAAATAACGTGTTCAGGGTTAGCGATCTCTACATCACCGTCATGGGTGATGTCACCTGCAACCACAGGGCCCGAGCCTGATTTGTTCAAAGTAATGAACACTTCATCTTTGCCTTCGGCAACGCGTACAGCCAAACCTTTAAGGTTTAGAAGAATTTCAAGAATATCTTCTTGAACGCCTTCTTTAGTGCTGTACTCATGAAGTACGCCTTCGATTTCTACTTCTGTCACAGCACAACCTGGCATAGAAGATAGAAGAATACGGCGAAGTGCATTACCCAGAGTATGACCAAAGCCACGCTCTAATGGCTCAAGAGTTACTTTTGCGTGAGTCGAGTTGATTTGTTCGATGTCAACTAGACGTGGCTTAAGAAATTCTGTTACAGAACCCTGCATTGTGTCCTCTCTTTAGTTTAAACCTTACTTAGAGTAAAGCTCGACGATCAATTGTTCGTTGATGTCAGCTGATAGATCAGAACGCTCAGGCATACGCTTGAATGTACCTTCCATCTTGCCACCATCTACTTCAATCCAAGTTGGTTTTTCACGTTGTTCAGCAACTTCTAGAGCCGCTTTGATACGAGCTTGCTGTTTAGCTTTCTCGCGGATAGAAACAACGTCATTAGCCGCTACTTTGAAAGAAGGAACGTTTACAACTTTACCGTTAACTAGGATAGCTTTGTGGCTAACTAGCTGACGTGCTTCTGCGCGAGTTGCGCCAAAGCCCATGCGGTAAACTACGTTATCAAGACGACCTTCAAGAAGCTGAAGCAGGTTCTCACCTGTGTTGCCTTTAAGACGTGCAGCTTCTTTGTAGTAGTTACGGAATTGTTTTTCTAGAACGCCGTACATACGACGAACTTTTTGCTTCTCACGAAGCTGAACGCCATACTCAGATAGACGACCGCGACGAGCGCCGTGTACACCTGGTGCGTTATCAATTTTACACTTGGTATCGATCGCGCGAACACCAGACTTAAGGAATAAGTCAGTGCCTTCACGACGGCTAAGCTTCAGCTTAGGACCCAAATATCTTGCCATGATCTTTCTCCAGTAATCTAAAAAACGTTATACGCGACGTTTCTTAGGTGGACGACAACCGTTATGAGGGATTGGTGTAGCATCAACGATGTTTGTGATGCGGAAACCAGCTGCGTTCAGAGCGCGAACAGTAGATTCACGACCTGGACCAGGACCCTTAACCATAACTTCCAAGTTCTTTAGACCGTATTCTTTAGCCATTTCAGCACAACGCTCAGCAGCAACCTGTGCAGCGAACGGAGTAGACTTACGAGAACCACGGAAACCAGAACCACCTGCAGTAGCCCAAGCTAGAGCGTTACCTTGACGGTCAGTAATGGTTACGATTGTGTTATTGAAAGAAGCATGGATGTGCGCAACGCCATCTGCAACTTGCTTGCGTACGCGCTTACGAGCGCGAGTTGGTTGTTTAGCCATTGTACTCTACCTTCCCGATTATTTCTTGATCGGCTTACGCGGACCCTTACGGGTGCGAGCGTTGGTTTTAGTACGCTGTCCACGTAGTGGTAGACTGCGACGATGACGAAGACCACGGTAACAGCCAAGGTCCATAAGACGCTTGATGTTCATAGATACTTCACGACGTAGATCACCTTCTACAGTGTACTTAGCTACACCATCACGCAGTTGATCGATCTGCTCTTCAGTTAGTTCACTGATCTTAACATCTTCAGCAATACCCACTTCAGCTAGGATAGCTTGAGAGCGAGTTTTACCGATGCCGTAGATCGCCGTTAGAGCGATTACAGCGTGTTTCTGATCAGGAATGTTAATGCCTGCTATACGGGCCATTATTCACTCCTAAGTGTTTCTATAAAAGAATTAGCCGCAGCAAAGCCCGTGATGGATACGCTGCGGAGTACTACTTCTTTTGCACGCAAAAGGTAGGCCGAGGAATATACTCGACCTAACCTTCGTTTTCAAGTAAAAATTTCTGCTAATTAGCCTTGGCGCTGTTTGTGCTTTGGCTCACTGCAAATCACGCGAACAACACCGTTGCGCTTGATTACTTTACAGTTACGGCAGATTTTTTTAACGGAAGCACGAACTTTCATTGCTAAACTCCGTAATTGAAACTGAGTCTACCGTCGAATTAACGACCGTAGCCTTTCAGATTCGCTTTCTTCAACACAGAATCATACTGTTGAGACATCAGATGAGTCTGTACCTGTGCCATAAAGTCCATGATAACAACAACTACGATAAGTAGTGATGTACCGCCGAAGTAGAAACGTACGTTCCACGCGACCATCATGAACTCGGGAATCAGACAGATAAAGGTAATGTACAGTGCACCCGCTAGGGTTAAACGTGTCATCACTTTATCAATGTACTTAGCTGTCTGCTCACCTGGGCGGATACCGGGTACGAATGCACCGGACTTCTTCAAGTTATCTGCTGTTTCACGCGGGTTGAAAACCAACGCCGTGTAGAAGAAACAGAAGAAAATAATCGCTGCTGCATAAAGCATTACATACAGCGGTTGACCTGGGCTAAGAGCCAAAGACACGTCAGTTAACCAACCGAACGCGCTGCTCTCACCGTTCTGACCAAACCACTGAGCCAGTGTTCCTGGGAACAGGATAATACTTGATGCGAAAATCGCTGGAATAACACCCGCCATATTAATTTTAAGTGGCAAGTGCGAGCTTTGCGCAGCAAATACTTTACGACCTTGTTGACGCTTCGCGTAGTTAACGACGATACGGCGTTGACCACGTTCCATGAAAACAACGAAGTAAATTACTGCAAAAGCTAATACCGCAATTAGCAACAGAAGAAGTACATGCAATTCACCTTGACGCGCTTGCTCGATTGTTTGACCGATTGCAGAAGGCAATCCAGCAACAATACCTGCAAAAATCAGAATGGAAATACCATTACCGATTCCTCGCTCTGTAATTTGTTCACCTAACCACATTAGGAACATGGTACCGGTTACTAAACTTACGGTAGCAATTAGCGTAAACATGGTTTGGTTCATAACAACCAGATTGTCGACCATGTTTGGTAAGCCAGTTGCAATACCAATAGCTTGGAATGTTGCAAGTACAAGCGTGCCGTAGCGTGTATATTGGCTGATCTTACGACGGCCTGCTTCACCCTCTTTCTTGAGTTCCGCTAACGCTGGATGAACTACAGTTAGCAATTGGACAACAATAGATGCCGAAATATACGGCATGATGCCCAATGCTAATATAGATGCACGCTCAAGAGCACCACCGGAGAACATGTTAAACATTTCAACGATGGTACCTTTTTGCTGTTCGAACAAATCGGCAAGTACAGCAGCGTCAATACCAGGAATCGGCACAAAAGAGCCGGCTCGGAATACTAAAAGTGCACCAATTACGAATAACAAGCGCGACTTTAATTCACTTAAGCCGCTCTGAGCACTACGAAAATCTTGTCCTGGTTTCTTAGCCATCTGTACCTCGTTCCTCGAGATTATTCCTCGATTTTACCGCCTGCAGCTTCGATTGCAGCTTTAGCGCCTTTAGTCACACGTAGACCTTTAACAGTCACTGCTTTGTTAATTTCACCAGAAAGAACAACTTTTACGAATTCGATGTTCTTAGTGATGATGTTAGCAGCTTTAAGGCTGTTTAGATCAACCACGTCACCAGAAACTTTCGCTAGCTCAGCTAGACGAACTTCAGCAGACACTAGGCTCTTACGAGAAGTGAAACCGAATTTTGGTAGACGTTGTTTCAGAGGCATTTGACCGCCTTCGAAACCTGGACGAACTTTACCGCCAGAACGTGATTTTTGACCTTTGTGACCACGGCCACCAGTTTTACCTAGGCCAGAACCGATACCACGACCTACACGCTTAGGAGCATGCTTAGAGCCCGCAGCCGGTGCAAGAGTATTCAAACGCATTCTGATTACTCCTCAACTTTAACCATGTAGTAAACCTTGTTGATCATACCGCGCACGCACGGAGTATCTTCAAGTTCTACTGTGTGGTTGATTTTACGAAGACCTAGACCACGCAAAGTAGCTTTATGCTTTGGTAGGCGGCCAATTGAGCTTTTAGTTTGAGTTACTTTAATAGTTGCCATGGTGTTCTTACTCCGAAATAGATTCAACAGTTAGACCACGTTTAGCAGCAACCATTTCTGGTGACTTCATGCTACCTAGTGCATCGATCGTTGCACGAACGATGTTGATAGGGTTCGTAGAACCGTATGCTTTAGATAGTACGTTGTGTACACCAGCAACTTCTAGTACTGCACGCATCGCACCACCTGCGATAACACCAGTACCTTCTGCAGCAGGCTGCATGTAAACTTTAGAGCCCGAATGGCGACCTTTCACTGGGTGGTGAAGAGTGCCTTCGTTTAGCGCGATCGTAGTCATGTTACGACGTGCTTTTTCCATTGCTTTTTGAATCGCTGCAGGTACTTCACGAGCTTTGCCGTAACCGAAACCTACACGACCGTTACCGTCACCAACTACTGTTAGTGCAGTGAAGCTCATGATTCGACCGCCTTTAACCGTTTTAGAAACGCGGTTAACTGCGATTAGCTTTTCTTGCAAATCATTCGCTTGAACTTGTTGTTCTTTAGCCATCTTCCAACCCTACCTTAGAATTTCAGACCAGCTTCGCGAGCAGATTCTGCTAGCGCCGCTACTCGACCGTGGTATTGGAAACCAGAACGATCAAATGCAACTGCAGTTACGCCTTTTTCAAGAGCGCGTTCTGCAACAGCTTTACCTACTGCTTTAGCTGCATCAACGTTACCAGTGTATTTCACTTGCTCACGGATCGCTTTTTCTACAGTAGAAGCTGCTGCGATAACCTCAGAGCCATTAGCCGCGATAACCTGTGCGTACACGTGACGAGGAGTACGGTGTACAACTAGGCGAGTCGCACCCAGTTCTGCAATCTTACGACGTGCACGTGTAGCACGACGGATGCGAGATGCTTTCTTATCCATAGTGTTACCTTACTTCTTCTTAGCTTCTTTAGTACGCACATTTTCATCTGCGTAACGAACACCTTTACCTTTGTAAGGCTCAGGTTGACGGTAAGAACGAATGTCAGCCGCAACTTGACCAACTAGTTGCTTATCACAACCAGTGATGATGATTTCAGTTTGGCTTGGACATTCAGCTTTAATACCCGCTGGCAACTCGTGCTCAACTGGGTGAGAGAAGCCTAGTGTTAGACCTACAGCGTTGCCTTTGATAGCAGCACGGTAACCAACACCTTTAAGAGTTAGCTTCTTAGTAAAGCCTTCAGTAACACCAACAACCATGTTATTAACTAGAGCGCGAGCTGTACCAGCTTGTGCCCATGCGTTAGTAACACCTTCTTTAGGACCGAAAGTCAGGTTGTTTTCTTCCTGAGCGATAACTACAGCGTCGTTAAGAACGCGAGTTAGTTCGCCTTTAGCACCTTTTACAGTGATTTCTTGGCCGTTTAGTTTCACCTCTACGCCAGCTGGAATAGCGACAGGTGCTTTTGCAACACGAGACATAGTCTACTCCTATTAAGCTACGTAACAGATGATTTCACCGCCAAGACCTGCTTTACGTGCAGCGCGGTCTGACATCAGACCCTTGGAAGTAGAAACGATAGCAATACCAAGACCACCCATTACAGAAGGAAGTTGATCTTTCTTCTTGTAAACACGTAGACCTGGACGAGAAACACGTTTAAGTTGCTCGATTACTGGTTTTGCTTGGAAGTACTTAAGTGTAACTTCTAGCTCAGGTTTTGCTTCGCCTTCAACAGCGAAGTCAACGATGTAACCTTCAGCTTTTAGTAGTGCAGCGATTGCAACTTTAAGCTTTGAAGAAGGCATTTTAACAGCAACTTTGTTTGCTGCCTGACCGTTACGAACACGGGTCAGCATATCCGAAATCGGATCTTGCATGCTCATATGATTTACTCCAAATGATTAAGTGGCAATTACCAGCTAGCCTTACGAAGTCCAGGAATCTCGCCTTTCATGCAAGCTTCACGAACTTTGATACGGCTTAGACCGAACTTACGTAGGTAACCGTGTGGACGACCAGTTTGGTTACAACGGTTGCGCTGACGTGATGCACTTGAATCACGTGGAAGAGATTGCAGTGTAAGAACCGCATTCCAACGATCTTCTTCAGATGCGTTTACATCGCTGATGATAGCTTTTAGCGCTGCACGCTTTTCAGCGAACTTAGCTACTAGCTTCGCACGTTTTGCTTCACGTGCTTTCATTGAATTTTTAGCCATAACAGTAACCCTTCACCTTACTTACGGAATGGGAAGTTAAAGGCAGCCAGCAGAGCACGGCCTTCCTCATCAGTACCAGCAGACGTCGTAATAGTGATGTCTAGACCGCGTACTCGATCAACTTTATCAAAGTCGATTTCCGGGAAGATGATTTGCTCGCGAACGCCCATGCTGTAGTTACCGCGACCGTCAAAAGACTTAGCGCTAACACCACGGAAGTCACGTACACGTGGAAGTGCGATAGAGATTAAACGCTCTAAAAATTCCCACATACGTTCGCCACGCAAGGTTACTTTACAACCGATAGGGTAGCCTTCACGGATTTTGAAACCAGCAACAGATTTACGCGCTTTAGTGATAAGTGGCTTTTGACCAGAGATCGTTGCCATATCAGATGCTGCGTTTTCTAGCAGTTTCTTATCGTTGATTGCTTCACCAACACCCATGTTTAGGGTGATTTTCTCGATTCTAGGGACTTGCATGACGCTTGTGTAGCTAAACTGTTTGGTCAGTTCAGCGACTACAGACGACTTGTAGTAATCATGCAGTTTCGCCATAGTAGAACTCCAAATTACTTCTATTAGTTAGAAACGATTTCGTTGTTAGATTTAAAGAAACGAACTTTCTTACCATCTTCAAAACGGAAACCGATACGGTCAGCTTTACCAGTAGCTGCGTTAAAGATCGCCACGTTAGAAACATCAATTGCTGCTTCTTGTTCAACGATACCACCTTGTTGACCTAGAGCCGGAACCGGCTTTTGGTGTTTCTTAACAAGGTTGATGCCTTCAACGATAACTTTACCAGTTGCTAGGACCTTAGTTACTTTACCTTTCTTGCCTTTGTCTTTACCAGCAAGAACGATTACTTCGTCATTACGACGGATTTTAGCTGCCATTTCTACGTGCTCCTTACAGAACTTCTGGAGCCAGTGAAACGATCTTCATGAACTTATCGCCACGAAGTTCGCGTGTCACAGGACCAAAGATACGTGTACCGATTGGTTGCTCTGTATTGTCGTTCAACAATACGCAAGCATTTCGGTCGAAGCGAATGACAGAACCGTCAGGACGACGTACGCCTTTACGGGTGCGCACTACCACCGCCTTCAGAACGTCACCTTTTTTAACTTTACCGCGAGGAATTGCTTCCTTAACAGTAACTTTGATAACGTCACCGATATGTGCATAACGGCGGTGAGAGCCACCCAGAACCTTAATACACATTACGCTGCGTGCGCCTGAGTTATCAGCTGCGTCCAGCATACTTTGCATTTGGATCATGTTAGTGCTCCGCTAAATTATAAAAAAACTAGACCCTCTCGGGTCGGGCTGCCTCTTTAAAAGGGACGCGAATTGTACCACCCTTTTTTTCAATTGGGTAGTCAAAAAATAAACGGCCCCAAAAATAATTTTTGGAGCCGTTTTATTTCATAGAATTAGCTAGGATTAACCTTTAGCTTTTTCTAGAACTTTTACCAAAGTCCAAGACTTAGTCTTAGACAGTGGACGACACTCAGCGATTTCAACTGTGTCGCCTAGGCCACACTCGTTGTTCTCGTCATGTGCGTGTACTTTAGTCGTACGCTTTACGAATTTACCGTAAATTGGGTGTTTCACCATGCGTTCGATAGCAACTACGATAGACTTGTCCATCTTGTCGCTAACTACACGACCTTGTTGAGTACGTTTTACTTCGCTCATTATGCGCCTGCCTTCTCAGTCAAAACAGTTTTCACACGTGCGATATCACGGCGTACAGCTTTCAGAGTATGAGTTTGCTGTAGCTGACCAGTTGCAGCTTGCATGCGCAAGTTGAACTGTTCGCGTAGCAAATTCAATAGCTCAGCGTTAAGCTCTTCAACGCTTTTCTCGCGTAGATCTTGTGCTTTCATCACATCACCTGCTTAGTTACAAATGTAGTCTTGAATGGCAGTTTACGAGCCGCTAGGCGGAACGCTTCACGAGCCAATTCTTCAGGTACACCACCCATTTCGTACATAACCTTACCAGGTTGGATTTGGGCTACCCAGTACTCAACGTTACCTTTACCCTTACCTTGACGAACTTCAAGTGGTTTTTCTGTGATTGGTTTGTCTGGGAACACACGGATCCAGATTTTACCTTGACGCTTAACGTGACGTGTCATTGCACGACGTGCCGCTTCAATTTGACGAGCAGTTAGACGACCACGGCCAACAGCTTTAAGACCGAATTCGCCGAAGCTTACATCAGTACCTTTAGCTAGACCACGGTTACGACCTGTCTGAACCTTACGGAACTTAGTACGTTTAGGTTGTAGCATCTGTCGACTCCTTACTTACGGCCTTTACGCTGCTTCTTAGGCTTGTCGCCTTTAGGCTCTACAGCGTTAGCTGCTGGCATACCACCTAGGATCTCACCTTTGAAGATCCAAGTTTTAATGCCGATCACACCGTATTGAGTGTGAGCCGAAGAAGTTGCGTAATCAATGTCTGCACGTAGAGTGTGTAGAGGCACACGGCCTTCACGGTACCACTCAGAACGTGCGATTTCAGCGCCGCCTAGACGACCGCTTACTTCCACTTTGATGCCTTTAGCACCTAGACGCATTGCGTTTTGTACCGCGCGCTTCATAGCACGACGGAACATAACACGACGCTCTAGTTGAGACGCGATGCTGTCACCAACAAGTTGTGCATCAAGTTCAGGCTTACGTACTTCAGCGATGTTAATTTGCGCTGGTACACCTGCAATTTTTGCTACAGCTGCGCGTAGTTTCTCAACGTCTTCACCTTTCTTACCGATTACAACGCCTGGACGAGCAGTGTGAATAGTCACACGGATGCTCTTAGCAGGACGCTCGATAACGATACGTGAAAGAGACGCTTTTTGTAGTTCCTTAGTTAGGAACTGACGTACCTTGAAGTCGCCGTCTAGGTTGTCAGCGAAATCTTTGGTGTTAGCAAACCATGTAGCATTCCAAGGCTTAACGATGCCAAGACGAATACCATTAGGATGTACTTTTTGACCCATTGCTTACTCTCCTAGTCTCTAGCGATCTGCTACAACAACAGTGATGTGGCTTGAACGCTTCAAGATACGATCCGCACGACCTTTAGCACGAGGCATAATACGCTTCATGATAGGGCCTTCATCTACAAAGATTTTTGCGACATTCAGATCGTCAATATCTGCACCTTCGTTGTGCTCCGCGTTAGCGATAGCAGACTCTAGAACTTTCTTAACTAGAACAGCAGCTTTTTTGTTGCTGAAAGTTAGGATTTCTAGAGCTTGGTCAACAGATTTACCACGAATTAGATCCGCAACTAAGCGAGCTTTCTGAGGCGAAATGCGAGCAAAGTTATGTTTAGCAATAGCTTCCATCATTTACTCCTTAACGCTTCTTAGCTTTCTTATCCGCAGCGTGACCGCGGTAAGTACGTGTTGGTGCGAATTCACCTAGTTTGTGACCGATCATTTCTTCGGTAACGAAAACAGGTACGTGCTGACGACCATTATGGACAGCGATGGTCAAACCGATCATCGATGGGATGATCATTGAACGACGGGACCAAGTCTTAAGTGGCTTTTTGTCTCCGCTTTCCACCGCTTTCTCTACCTTCTTCAGCAAGTGTAGGTCAATAAATGGACCTTTCTTGAGAGAACGTGGCATGGCGATTCCTCTTTATATAGATTACTTGTTACGACGACGTACGATGTACTTGTCAGTGCGTTTGTTCTTACGAGTCTTGAAGCCTTTAGTTGGCATACCCCAAGGAGATACTGGGTGACGACCGCCAGATGTACGACCTTCACCACCACCGTGTGGGTGATCAACCGGGTTCATTACTACACCACGTACGGTTGGACGTACGCCGCGCCAGCGTGAAGCACCAGCTTTACCAAGTTCACGTAGCATGTGCTCAGAGTTACCAACTTCACCGATTGTTGCACGGCCTTCAGAAAGAACTTTGCGCATTTCGCCAGAACGTAGACGGATAGTTACGTACGCACCGTCGCGAGCAACGATTTGAGCGTAAGCACCAGCCGAACGAGCTAGCTGACCACCTTTACCAGGTTTAAGTTCAACGTTGTGTACAGTTGAACCTACTGGGATGTTACGCATTGGTAGAGTGTTACCAGCTTTGATTGGTGCATCAACACCAGACTGAATAACATCACCCGCGTTAACACCTTTAGGTGCTAGGATGTAGCGACGCTCACCGTCTTTGTAAAGAACTAGAGCAATGTTTGCGCTACGGTTTGGATCGTATTCTAGACGCTCAACTGTCGCTGGGATACCGTCTTTAGTACGTTTGAAGTCAACTAGACGGTAGTGGTGCTTGTGACCACCGCCGATGTGACGTACTGTGATACGACCGTTGTTGTTACGACCACCATTCTTAGAGTTTTTCTCTAGAAGAGGTGCGTATGGCTTGCCCTTGTGTAGGTCAGCGTTAACAACTTTAACAACGTGACGACGACCAGGGGAAGTCGGCTTACATTTAACAATAGCCATTCTTAACTACTCCTGTTATTCCGCGCCGCCAACAAAGTCAAGATCTTGACCTTCTTTCAAAGTAACGTACGCTTTCTTAACGTCGCTGCGGCGACCTTGGCGTAGACCTTGACGTTTGGTCTTACCCTTAGTGATAAGAGTATTTACAGACTTAACTTCAACTTCAAAAAGCTTTTCTACAGCTGCTTTGATCTCTTTTTTAGTTGCATCTTTAGCTACTTTGAAAACGATAGTGTTCGCTTTCTCAGCTGCCATAGTTGCTTTTTCAGAGATGTGCGGAGCACGTAGAACTTTTAGGATACGCTCTTCAGTGATCATGCTAGCATCTCCTCAACTTGCTTAACTGCTTCAGCAGTCATTACAACTTTGTCGAACGCGATTAGTGAAACTGGGTCGATACCAGCAACATCACGTGCGTCAACTTTGTATAGGTTACGAGCAGCTAGGAATAGATTCTCATCTACTTCGCTAGTCACGATTAGAGCGTCAGTTAGCTCAAGCTCTTTAAGCTTAGCAACTAGCTCTTTAGTCTTTGGCGCTTCAACTGAGAAGTTATCAACAACGATTAGACGCTCTTGACGAACTAGCTCAGAAAGAATGCTCTTCATAGCACCGCGGTACATTTTTTTGTTTACTTTTTGGCTGTGATCTTGTGGTTTCGCAGCAAAAGTAACACCACCTGTACGCCAGATTGGGCTACGGATTGTACCAGCACGCGCACGGCCAGTACCTTTTTGACGCCATGGCTTAGCGCCACCGCCAGAAACTTCTGAACGTGTTTTTTGAGCACGAGTACCTTGACGAGCACCTGCTGCAAACGCAACAACTACTTGGTGTACAAGAGCTTCGTTAAACTCACGTCCGAAAGTAGTTTCGGAAACAGTTAGTGCATCAGCACCTTTAACCATTAGTTCCATTACTTACTCCTGAGACGTTATGCTTTAACAGCTGGTTTAACGATCACGTTGCCACCTGTTGAGCCCGGTACTGCACCTTTAATAAGAAGCAGATTGCGCTCAGCGTCAACACGTACGATCTCTAGGTTTTGAGTCGTTACACGCTCAGCACCCATGTGACCTGCCATTTTCTTGCCTTTAAATACGCGACCTGGAGTTTGACATTGGCCAATTGAACCCGGTGCACGGTGAGACAATGAGTTACCGTGAGTCATATCTTGAGTACGGAAGTTCCAACGCTTAACTGCGCCTTGGAAGCCCTTACCTTTAGATGTACCAGTAACGTCTACTTTCTTAGTTTCGTTGAATAGTTCAACTGTTAGCTCAGCGCCAACTGCGAACTCTTCACCGTTTTCCAAACGGAATTCCCAAAGACCGCGACCAGCTTCAACGCCAGCTTTAGCAAAGTGACCTGCTTCAGCTTTGTTTACGCGGTTAGCTTTCTTAGAACCAGCAGTTACCTGAATTGCTGCGTAGCCGTCTGTCTCAAGAGTTTTAACTTGAGAAACACGGTTTGCTTCAACTTCAACAACTGTTACTGGGATAGAAACGCCGTCTTCAGTAAATACGCGGGTCATGCCCACTTTACGACCGATTAGACCAATCATTCTTCTAATCTCCCTTAACCTAGGCTAATTTGAACGTCAACGCCCGCAGCAAGGTCTAGACGCATTAGAGCATCAACAGTTTTGTCTGTTGGCTCAACGATGTCGATTAGACGCTTGTGAGTACGAATTTCGTACTGGTCACGTGCTTTCTTGTTAACGTGTGGAGAGATAAGAACTGTGAAACGCTCTTTACGAGTTGGCAGTGGGATTGGACCACGAACCTGTGCGCCAGTGCGCTTAGCTGTTTCAACGATTTCCGCTGTAGAAGCGTCGATTAGTTTGTAATCGAATGCTTTTAGGCGGATACGGATACGTTGGTTCTGCATGAGACAGAGCTCCAATATTAAAAATTACACAAACAATATCGCCACTCAAACTCGTCAAGACGAGAGAATGCCGATTGATTTATGTGAAACCGTAGCGTCCAAGATTAGGACACATTGTCAGTTAATTTTCGATTAACTATCCCTATATACCAGAGTCACGTCTGGGGATAGTTTTTCCGAAGAAAAGATAGCTAATTGTATTAACCGCGAACATAAGCTGAGTCTACATTACCTTGTAAATCACTAGGATTTACTCGCTCCTCATTGCTCATTGGTTCACAACTGGCTTAACCAGTGCGAGGCATTATACAGATCACACTTTAGGATGCAAGAGCTGACTGAAAAATAATCGAACAAAATCCAATCACTCGATTTATCCATAAGTTCTGCCATCGCCATAAACAAAAAGGACGCCGTAGCGTCCTTTTTTAAACAGGAATGATAATAGCGCTGGCTATTACTTCTTGCTTGATAGTGCACCGAAACGCTTGTTGAAGCGATCAACACGGCCGCCTGTATCAACGATACGTTGCTTACCAGTGTAGAATGGGTGACACTTGTCACATACGTCTAGGTGGATAGATTCCTTCGCTAGAGTAGATTTGAACTCAAAAGAGTTGCCGCAAGAACAAGTAGCAGTTACTGCTTTGTATTCTGGGTGGATACCAGCTTTCATGGGATAACCTCAATAGTAGGCCGTGTCGCTATACGAATCTAAGCCGCACACCACACGTAATTAATATCAAAAATGCGATACCGCATCGACCAATTGCCGAAGCCATATCTCAAGGCGCAGTATAGTAATGAATCACCTTGCTAGGATCAACACATTTGGCAACTTTTTCGCCACTTTTTTCACCAGCACGTATATATAGAGGGCTTTCTTTTACCTTATTTGAGGATTACTCGAATTTCGCCGAGGGTTTTAATAGACTATACCCTCTTCTTCCCTCTTTTATATAGTTAAGATTCTATGCGCCCATCCATCGCTAGAGTGGCACTGCCGGTACCACTCGACAAACAGTTTGATTACATCATTCCTGGGCATCTCTTTCCGCTCATCGGAGGAAGGGTGTCTGTTCCTTTCGGCCGTCAGACCCTTGTCGGCATAGTCACAGCGATGGTAAACCATTCTGATTTTCCTAAAGAGCAACTAAAACCAATCAAAGCCGTATTAGATGCTCAACCTTTATGGCCAGAGAAATTGTACTCCTTACTGACTTGGTGCAGCCAGTTCTACCAATACCCTCTTGGTGACACGCTACACAATGCAATGCCTGCCGCCCTGCGAAAAGGGAAACCGGCCGACTTTGCCACATTACAAGAATGGCAAATCACCGAATCAGGTAAAAATAAGCTAATGCAGGGGCTGGGAAGAGCAGTCAAACAACAACGTGCATTACAAATGTTAGTGGATGGTGCGGTACCACACCAAGAGTTTATCGACCAAGAGATTGGCTCAACAGTCCTAAAGTCTTTAGAAGAAAAAGGCTGGATAGAACGCATCGAGAAGAAGCCAAGCATAACCAAATGGGGTAACCAAGTTGAGCGTGAAGTGGAAAAGCCCAAGCTCAACCATGAACAGGCCTTAGCAATCGCCAGTGTGAATAGCCAAACAGGGTTTGCCTGCTATTTATTAGAGGGCGTAACTGGCTCTGGTAAAACCGAAGTCTACTTGAACCTAATTAAGCCAGTTCTAGAGAAAGGCAAGCAAGCATTGGTTTTAGTGCCCGAGATCGGCTTGACGCCACAAACCATCAACCGCTTTAAACATCGCTTTAATGTTCCTGTGGATGTCATTCACTCCGGGTTAAATGATACCGAGCGACTCAACGCTTGGCTTTCTGCAAGAGATAAAGCCGCTGGCATCATTATTGGTACCCGCTCTGCTCTACTGACGCCTTTTGCTGACCTTGGCATTATTATCGTCGATGAGGAGCATGACTCTTCATACAAACAACAAGACAGCCTGCGCTATCACGCTCGTGATGTTGCGGTTATGCGCGCGCATAAGGAGCAAGTACCCATTGTACTTGGCTCAGCAACGCCTGCATTAGAGACACTGCATAATGCACTTAAAGGTAAGTATCATCATTTAACTCTCACTCAACGTGCCGGCTCTGCCGTACCAACGACGAATAAAGTACTCGATATAAAAGGCCTCTATTTAGATAGTGGATTATCCGCACCTTTGATTGCCGAAATGCGCAAACACCTGAAAGCCGGCAATCAGGTCATGCTGTTTTTAAACCGTCGTGGTTTCTCACCAGCGTTGATGTGTCATGAGTGTGGCTGGATTGCAGAATGTAAACGCTGTGATGCGTATTATACCTTCCACCAATACAGCAACGAGATTCGCTGTCACCACTGCGGTTCACAACAACCTGTAATTCATCAATGTCAGGGCTGTGGTTCGACGCAATTAGTCACTGTAGGGGTTGGTACCGAACAATTAGAGTTACAACTGGCAGAGCTTTTTCCGGAATACAAAGCCATTCGCATAGATAGAGACAGTACGCGCCGCAAAGGTAGTTTGGAAGGTGCGCTCGAGTCAATTCGTAAGGGTGAATACCAAATTCTGATTGGAACCCAGATGTTAGCGAAAGGTCACCACTTCCCTAACGTGACACTTGTTGCGCTGCTAGATGTGGATGGCTCTTTATATAGTAGTGACTTCCGAGCTTCCGAAAGGCTCGCTCAGCTTTTTATCCAGGTTGCGGGCCGAGCTGGCCGAGCGAGTAAGCCTGGTGACGTGATACTGCAAACTCACCACCCCGAGCACAGCTTGTTGCAAGCGCTGCTGCAAAAAGACTACCGACACTTTGCCATGACTGCACTAGAAGAGCGAAAATTGGCCCAGTTACCACCATATAGCTTTTTAACGCTATTTAAAGCAGAAGCAAACCAAAGTGAAGTGGTTGAGGACTTTCTACGCCAAGTCCGTTTTACCCTTGAATCACACCCGCTATTTGATGATTCCTGCATGGTATTGGGTCCTACGCCATCCCCATTAGCAAAGCGCGCCGGTAAGTATCGTTGGCAGTTATTGTTACAAACTCAGCACCGTTCGCTGATGCAAAAGTTATTGACCAGTGCAAAACCTGCTATTGACTTGTTGCCAAATGCCAAGAAAGTACGCTGGAATTTAGACATAGAACCACAAGACCTCAGCTAGCAAACGTTTAACTATGTAATGAATTACCGTCTTATGTGATAGAAATCACAATCGCATTGCAATTTTTGTTAATCAGGCCGTAACTTTCACTTTAGAAATGAATAGACTATCCAAATTAGCAAAGTCTAAAGTGGATCAATCACATAGGCTGATATTAGAACAATGACGAACGTCATCTGGCAATCAATTGAGAGGGTATAAACTATGGCGACAATGAAGGATGTTGCCCAGCTTGCTGGAGTCTCTACCGCAACCGTGTCGCGAGCTCTGATGAATCCGGAAAAGGTATCATCATCGACGCGCAAGAGAGTAGAAGACGCAGTACTCGAAGCTGGCTACTCACCGAATTCATTAGCACGCAATTTACGTAGAAATGAATCAAAAACCATTGTCACTATAGTTCCTGACATCTGCGATCCTTACTTTTCTGAGATCATTCGTGGTATCGAAGATGCAGCAATGGAACACGGTTACCTCGTCCTACTGGGCGACAGTGGTCAGCAGAAAAAACGTGAAAGCTCATTTGTAAACCTCGTCTTTACCAAACAAGCAGATGGCATGCTTTTACTCGGCACAGACCTACCATTCGATGTCAGTAAACCAGAACAGAAGAACTTACCACCTATGGTGATGGCTTGTGAATTTGCTCCCGAGCTTGAGCTTCCAACCGTACACATTGATAACCTAACCTCTGCTTTTGAAGCAGTGAACTACCTAACTCAATTAGGTCATAAGCGTATCGCTCAGATTTCAGGCCCAGAAAGCGCGGCACTGTGTCAGTTCCGTCAACAAGGTTACCAACAAGCGTTGCGTCGCGCTGGAATAACTAAAGAAGCACAATACAGTATCGTTACTGACTTCACCTTCGAAGGTGGGGCACACGCAATCCGTAAACTGCTCGAACTGCCAGAGCCACCAACTGCCGTCTTCTGTCATTGCGACACCATGGCGATTGGCGCGATCCAAGAAGCAAAACGCCTAGGATTAAGAGTGCCACAAGACATCTCAATTGTAGGGTTTGACGATATCCAATTTGCTCAGTACTGCGATCCACCGTTAACTACCATCTCTCAACCTCGTTATGAGATCGGCCGCCAAGCCATGCTAATGATGCTAGAGCTATTAAAAGGTCATGATGTACATTCTGGTTCTCGCTTACTTGAGACCAAGCTTGTTGTTCGAGGTAGTGCTGCGCCACCACCATTGCGTTAATAAACACATCACCACTTAAGCGACGCACCTAGCGTCGCTTTTTCTTATATCCAAGTCATTCTCGCTGAACCAAGCATCTCGAAGTGACTTGAGTATACCCTTTTCCTGCACGTAGCTAACAAGATTACACTGTCAGGGTGTTTTCTCTCCTCGTTCTGGATTACCATACTGTCAGAATCCTTGATGACCTGAAGTTACCGTGGCAAATAGAGATTATGTAAGACGTGGTCGTGGCACACCAAAGAAAACGGCCAAGAAACAACCATCGCGAAAAAAACCTTGGCGTAGTGGCCTACTAGCAGTGTTGCTCGTGGGGGGCTTTGGCTATGGCTTATACCTACTCAGCACCGATCCTGAGCCTGAAAAGCCAGTGGCAAAACAAGAGCCAGTAAAGACGAGCAAACCAAAACCAAAGAAAGAGCTTCCACCTCCTCCTGAAGAAAAGTGGGAGTATGTCGAATCTTTACCTAGCCGTGAAGTTGAAGTCGTTGCTAAGGAGATTGAAGTATCAAAGATCCCTTACGTGATGCAATGTGGTGCATACAAGACTCAAGCACAAGCGGAAGATCGTAAACTGGCAATCGCTTTCCAAGGCATCTCTAGTCAAATTCGTAAGAAAGAAGGCAGCTCTTGGTATCGTGTTGTACTAGGTCCATATAAATTCAAGCGCGATGCTGAAAAAGATCGCCACAAGTTGCAACGAGCGAAGATCGAGCCGTGCGCAATTTGGAAAGAGACTTTATAAGTCTGACTAAACCTTAAATCTAAAGACCAACTGAGAGATCTGTTGGTCTTTTCTTTTACCGAAGCCTCTACTCGCTTATTCTTCGCTCTAGAGAACGACTCGGGATAATCCATCACGATTAATGTAGCCCCGTGCGCTCTACGGCTATCATCAAACCACTTAACAAAAAGCGCTCGACCAAAGCCTCCCGCTCTCTTCCTCGTTCAAAACGACAAATCATAATGTCTACAAACGAAAAACGACTTCCCCTTGAATCCCGAAACCCTTCCCCCCATATAATGATTAAATCCAAAGAGAAATAATTAAGAGGTCGACTGTGACTACTATTGTATCTGTACGTCGAAACAACAAAGTCGTCATCGCGGGTGATGGCCAAGTATCGCTAGGCAACACGGTTATGAAAGGCAATGCACGCAAAGTTCGTCGCCTGTACAACAATCAAGTACTGGCTGGTTTTGCCGGTGGTACTGCCGATGCTTTCACTCTATTCGAGCGTTTTGAAAGCAAATTGCAAATGCATCAAGGCCACCTAACTAAAGCAGCAGTAGAACTGGCTAAAGACTGGCGTAGCGATCGCGCCTTGCGCAAACTCGAAGCGCTATTGGCTGTAGCAGATGAAACCGCTTCACTGATCATCACAGGTAATGGTGATGTGGTTCAGCCAGAAAATGACTTGATCGCCATTGGTTCTGGCGGTGCATACGCACAAGCAGCAGCCACTGCGCTATTAGAAAATACAGACCTAGATGCTCGTGAAATCGCAGAAAAAGCACTGAACATCGCGGGTGACATCTGTGTATTCACCAACCATCATCACACTGTAGAAGAACTAGAATCTACAGCAGAGCTTCCTAAGCCTACGGCTTAAGCGTAATCGTAACGAAGTAAGGAAAGAATATGTCTAAAATGACTCCTCGCGAAATCGTTCATGAACTGAACCGCCACATCATTGGTCAAGACAAAGCAAAACGTTCGGTTGCGATTGCACTGCGTAACCGCTGGCGTCGCATGCAACTTGAAGAAAGCTTGCGTGTAGAAGTAACACCAAAAAACATCCTAATGATTGGTCCAACTGGTGTGGGTAAAACTGAGATTGCTCGTCGTCTTGCAAAACTGGCTAACGCGCCGTTTATCAAGGTAGAAGCAACTAAGTTCACCGAGGTCGGTTACGTAGGTAAAGAAGTGGAAACCATCATCCGCGACCTAACAGATGTAGCAGTAAAAATGACCCACCAGCAAGCAATGGAAAAAGTAAAATTCCGTGCTGAAGAGCAAGCGGAAGAGCGCATTCTGGATGCTCTACTGCCACCAGCTCGCGATGCTTGGGGTCAATCTGAACAGAAAGAAGACACATCGAACACGCGTCAAATCTTCCGTAAAAAACTACGTGAAGGTCAACTAGACGACAAAGAAATCGACATCGATATTGCTGCTCCTCAAATGGGTGTTGAGATCATGGCGCCTCCTGGTATGGAAGAGATGACCAACCAGCTGCAGGGCATGTTCCAAAACCTAGCTGGTGACACCAAGAAGAAGCGTAAGCTGAAAATCAAAGACGCAATGAAAGCGTTGGCGGAAGAAGAAGCGGCGAAACTGGTTAACCAAGAAGAGCTGAAAGAATCTGCGATCTTCAACGTAGAGAACAACGGCATCGTATTTATCGACGAAATCGACAAGATTTGTAAGCGCGGTGAGAGCTCTGGCCCTGACGTGTCTCGTGAAGGTGTTCAGCGTGACCTACTACCTCTGATCGAAGGTAGCACAGTATCAACCAAGCACGGCATGGTGAAAACAGATCATATCTTGTTTGTAGCTTCAGGTGCATTCCAAGTGGCAAAACCTTCTGATCTGATCCCAGAGCTACAAGGTCGTCTACCTATTCGTGTTGAGCTGGAAGCGCTAACTAGTAACGATTTCAAACGCATCCTAACTGAACCAAAAGCGTCTCTGACCGAGCAGTATGTCGCGCTAATGAAAACCGAAAGCGTTGATGTAGAGTTCACTGAAGACGGCATCACACAAATCGCTGAAGCAGCGTGGACAGTTAATGAAACGACTGAAAACATCGGTGCTCGTCGTCTACACACAGTGATGGAACGCTTGATGGATGAGATTTCTTATGACGCGACAGAAAAAGCAGGTGAGAAGTTTGTCATTGATGCTGCTTACGTGAAAGACCGCCTAGGCGATACGATTGAAGATGAAGATCTAAGTCGCTTTATTCTTTAAGTAGCACTCTATAGAGTTCAAAGCCCAGAGCCATGCTTCTGGGCTTTTTTGTTCCGAATGACGGTTACTTTAGCAAGCTGTAAACCAAAAAAGTTCGTCATCCTAGTGAGCTCCAGCGAGACTAAGGATCTAGTAACAGCGCCCACCAACTCTTCCTCATTCACCTTAAATCAAAGCACAAACGGACTATAGATTCTGAATCACACTCGTTCCTCGTTGTTCAGAATGACGGTTACTTTAGCAAGCTGAAAACCAAAAGAGTTCGTCATCCTAGCGAGCCCAAGCGAGACTAAGGATCTAGTAACAGCGCCCACCAACTCTTCCTCATTCACCTTAAATCAAAACACAAGCGAACGATAGATTCTGAATCACACTCGTTCCTCGTTGTTCAGAATGACGGTTACTTTAGCAAACTCTAGACCAAAAGAGTTCGTCATCCTAGCGAGCCCAAGCGAGACTAAGGATCTAGTAACAGCACCCACCAACTCTTCCTCATTCACCTTAAATCAAAGCACAAGCGAACGATAGATTCTGAATCACACTCGTTCCTCGTTGTTCAAAATGACGGTTACTT
>NZ_JBQEQR010000037.1:0-14666 GCF_052037695.1 Vibrio sp. WZ-1
GAGCGCTATCACTGGCTCCCTGTTTACCGAAAGTAAGCAAGGAAAAAACAAAGCGAAATAGCAGGCTCTTTCCAAATTGTTGCCTTGCCTTCAAACCAAGTCATTCTCGCTGAACCAAGCATCTCAAGGTTACTTAAGTATGTAATGAATAGTAAGAAAGTTAATTAACTAAGCTGTCTTGATAGGTCATCTTTTTGCTCATGCCCCCATCAACAACCAAATTATGCCCATTAACAAAGTCATTCTCTGGATGAGTTAAAAACAAGCATGCATTAACAATATCTTTCGCTTTTCCAACTCGACCTGAAGGGTGTTGGTGGTGATCTTGGGAGTTTAGTTCGTCATATCCTTCAACTTGAATCCATCCAGGGCTGATAGCATTAACGGTAATGGGCGTATCCAACAATGAAATAGCCATAGACTGGGTCATCGATACCACACCGCCTTTTGAAGCCCCATAAGCATCCCACCCAGATTCGTTCTGATTCCAACGAGTAGAGGCAATATTGATGATACGTCCATAGGGTTGATTATTGTTCAGTTCAATAAACCTACGGGAGCAGGCAAAAGATCCCTTAAGATTTACATCAATAACACGAGAGAATTCTTCAAAGGTAAGCTCTTGAATAGGCTTGCTGAAGTTAGCAATCGCACCATTGTTTATCAGGATATCGACCTTACCGTACAAGCTTTGTATCTCATCAAAGGCTTGTTCTATTTGCTCAGTTTGTCCCAAATCAACTTGATAAAATTCCACTTCTAAATTGTTATTTGGAGCAATATCAAACACAATAACTTTAGCTTGTAGTTCAAGGAAAGCTATCGCAAGGTGTTGACCAATCCCCTGACTGCCACCAGTGATGACCACAACTTTATTTTGATACATACAAAACCCTTTCGTATTCATTTTTTGACGACAATGATTTTTACATTTGGGAATGTAAATGGATAGCAACTACTTTTCTGCATGAAAGACAAAAGCCGACATTCTGTCGGCTTTTAAATAATTAATCTAACTTGCTTTTATCTATTGGGCGAATCACTTTGCAAGGATTCCCCGCCGCTACTACGTTTGGCGGCACATCTTTTGTCACTACACTTCCCGCTCCAACCACAGAGTTATCGCCAATAGTAACACCAGGGCAAACTATCACCCCACCACCTAACCAAACATTGTTTCCAATTGAAATGGGCGTTCCAAACTCAACCCCTTCTTCAACACGCCCTTTAACATCGAGAGGGTGTCCTGCAGTGTAAATCTGTACATTCGGTGCGAACAAAACGTTGTCACCTATGTGAACCTCGGCGACATCTAACACAACACAATTAAAGTTCGCATAGAAGTTTTTACCCAACTTGATATTAGAGCCATAATCGCATCGAAATGGTGGCTCAAGGTAAGCTCCTTCTGAATCAGGGATCAGTTCATCAATTGCATCACACCATTCACCTGTATCAGGAATACTGTTATTTAGCTTTTTTAGCACTTTACGGCATTCGATTCGCGCTTGGTAGAGCTCTTTATCCCAAGCATCGTATGGCTCACCTGCTAGCATTTTTTCTTTCTCTGTTCTCATCCCTTACACCACCTCACCAAAAATAAAACGCATCAAAACACATCACATCGCCACAAAATGTGATTGGCATAATGGATTATTTATTTGCATAAGCGCTGTGATGAGATTTCAAACAGATATTATCCATCAGTCTTCTCGGAATGCGCGATTCATACTCTCCGTTAATGGTTTCAAAAGATAGCTTAGTGGTGTCCTTGGTTCAGATAGAATGAGTACCTCTGCATTCATACCGGATTTGAGTTGGTGAATATCCACGTCCGCTTGGTTCAAAGCGATTCTGGCTAAATAGTATTCTTGATCTTGCCGGTTGGTAAGTTTGTCTGCTGAAACGGTAAGAACCGTTCCATTTAAAGGAGCCAACGTTCTGGCATTAAGTGCGGTTAGACGAACATGTGCTGACTGTCCGGTACTTACTAAATCTATATCTTGGGGATCGACTAGAGCCTCAACTAATAGTTCATCATCAAGTGGAACAAGTTCGAGCAATGTATCACCTGAGTTAATAACACCTTTTTCGGTAAACACCTGCATGTTTACAACTCTACCCGATATTGGTGCCAGTATATTGGTACGCTCTAACGTATCCTTTGCTAAGCGCAACTCTTCACGCACTGTAACAATATCTTTTTTCGTTTCTCTTAGCTCCGCGACAATCTCATTAAGACGCTCCAAGCGCAGTTCTTCGATTCTCGCTTGATTTTCATCCAGTCGCTTTTGTACGGTCAAAGATTGTCTATCAAGCTGACTGAGCGTACTTTTTACCTCTGTAGCCATACGCTTTAGCTGAAGAAGGGCTGATTTTCCTGCGTAACCTTTTTGTACTAAAGATTGGTTACTGTGAATTTCCTCCTCGATTAATTTTAACCTCTCTCTCTCAATCTTTTTTGTCTCAGTCAGATTATCAAGCTCCAAGCTCGCACCTGACATGCTCTGCGCTATGATGTTTAGCTTACTCTCAAAAAAACGTTTTCGTGCTTCAAATATCTTATTCTGAACCGACTTCGCTTCACGAAGCACTTCCGGATTCGTAAGCAGTTCTAAATCCGGTGACCAAGAGATTTCAGCTAGGTTATCTAATTCAGCAGACAGTCGATTCTCTTTAGCAACAGTATGTATAAATAAGCCATTCATGGAATCCCATTTAGCGCTAGCATGCCGTCCTGAAAGCTTAATAAGTATTTGTCCTTCTTCAACTCGATCGCCTTCATGAACATGTATCGATGAAATGATCCCACCTTCTAAGTGTTGAACTTTTTGACGCTTGCTTACTACTGACAAGTCACCATAAGCTATAGCTGCGCTTTCCAATTGAGCAGTTGCTCCCCAATAAACAAACCCCATCAAAAATGCACTTAATGCAGTAACACCGAATAATATTGGAGTTTTCCAGTTCAAGTGACTTGGGGGAGAGTACCTAAATATTCTGTCACGCTTCGAATTTTCAGCTGTGGGCAGTTGTTCTTTCATCTCTTACTCTCGGAATGTCAGTGTTGTCATTTCCCATCAATCGCTTCAAAACTTCTTCTCGAGGGCCGTACAGCTGAGCTTTGCCATCAGATAAATATAATAGGCGCTCCATTTGCCTCAAAGTGCTAGCGTTATGAGCAATAATGATGACTGTTGCCTGCTGAGCTTTTAAGTGAGCAATCAACCTTTGATAAGCTGACTCCCCTTCTCCATCAAGGTTGGCATTCGCTTCATCGAAAACAACAACTGAAGGTTGACCATAAACAGCTCTAGCGAGAGCAATACGCTGACGTTCACCTCCAGAAAGACCCCTGCCATTAACACCGATAGAAAAGTCGTAGCCCCCCTTTTTTTTCAAAATCAGCTCGTGACAGCCCGCCAACTTCGCAGCCTCTATCACTCTGGATGGATCCTCTTCCTTAAATCGAGAAATATTTTCACGAATAGTACCTGGAAAGAGTTCAACCTCTTGAGCTAAATAACCAATATGTTCCCCTAAGTCTTCTGAAGGCCAAGCTGACACTTCCATTCCATCCAAAGTCACCTTTCCTGCTGTGACTGGTATGATGCCAAGAAGTAAACGGGCAAGTGTGGATTTTCCTGTTCCTGACGGTCCAATAACTCCAACGGAAGTACCTTGGGGTATTGATAATGTGATTTGAGAAAAGAGTAGACCGGTATTCTCTGGATGATGGTAGGCTACGTTTTTGAGTTCTAAGTTCCCCTTTGGACGCGGGAGAGGCATATTGCTTTCGGGTATAGTTGCTCTTAAGTCTATTTCCTTTAGCCTAGAGAAAGCACTACGTGTCGATAATGCACTTCGCCACGTTCCAATTGCTTGTTCCATTGGAGATAGTGCTCTACCCATCAAAATGGAGCTGGCAATCATTGCACCCGCAGTGATTTCGTGTGATATCACAAGCCAAGCCCCACCAGCCAACAGCGCTATTTGCAACGACCCTCTTATAAACTTTGAAAAATTAGTCAAGTAGATGGATTTACCTACCGATGATTCCTCAAACTTCTTTGTACTAGTGACGTTTTGAAACCACCGCTCTAAAAAAGCGTTCATCATTCCCATAGCAAGTATCGAATTTGCGTTCTGAGTAGCCGTTTCTGCTTGGTAAATATGTGAAACAGACTGTATCTCTGCTTCTCGCAAGGATTTACGAGTAACGGCTTCGTTAAGCATGCCTAACCCAAGTAGAAGAAGTGAACCTGCTAGTGAAATATGCCCAAGCATTGGATGTAATAGATAAACAAACGAGATAAAAATAGGAGTCCATATTGCGTCTAGCAGAGGATATGGCGCTTGGCTGCTCAGAAAACCTTTTATTGTCTGTATGTCTTTTAAAACCTGGGAGGTGTAGCCATTGCCAGTGTAAGCTTGAAACTGAATACTTCGACGCAGCATAAACACTGATATTTTTGCTTCCATCCAGTAACCAAAAGACTGACTTACTTTTGCCCTAGCGATATCGAGTAGAGCCATGGTAAACAACGCAGAGATAACAATGATTGTTAGAAGAATCAGAGTATCCGTTGAATATGAAGAAATAACCCTGTTGTATACTTGCAACATATACAAAGGTATAGATAAAACCAATAAGTTGATAAAGAAGCTGAAAAACATCAGACTCCAAATAAGCACAACTAGCTTGTTTTTTACTACTTTAAAAATCGAGCTTTGCACAGAAGAGACCATTAGAATCATATAGCGCCAGACCACCCGGCGCTATTTAGATAAATTAGAAAACAAACAGATCACTACCGTGAGCTTCAACTTCATCTTGAGTTAAGCCTTTTACCTTCACAGTAAAATCTTCACCATTACTAAATACAGCATTACCACGTGCATCGTAACTTATCTCAAGATCTGACAATGACTGAATTGAATCACTGCTGAACATTAAAGTATCTTCATCTGCATTGAAGTCCAAAACTGTTGAGTTGCCATGTCCACCAAACTTGTCTGTGAACACAAACTTGTCCTCACCACTACCACCACTGACAACGTTTTTGCCTGATCCAATGATCAAACGATCATTGTCCGCACCACCGTGCATGCGGTTATCACCGTGGGAAGCCAATAGCACATCATCACCAGTCCCACCGCGTAGGGTGTCGTTCCCATAGCCACCTTTTAGGACATCATTCCCTTTGCCACCAACGATTAAATCATTGCCATCGCCCCCAATTACAAGATCGTCTTTGGCTCCAGCATAGATTTTATCGTCACCATCTAACCCTACGATAACAGAAGCAGAATTATCGTAGGACTTGATTACGTCATCACTATTCGTCCCTTGCTCTTCTTTTTCGTACTTATTCAGGTCGCTCATACAGAGTTCCTCTATTTTCCTTTACGTTATTAGAATGTCAGCACCTTACGACTTGAGATCCAGACGTGCTGATATTAGTGAATAACCAAAGGGAAAAAGTTTGAATATGGCATGAATAATTAAAGGTTGCGAGTCAGTAGAATTAACTATCCATTAGTACTTTTATATAAGGCGATTTACGCTCGAGAAGCCTTGCTAACTCTTCAAGTTCTTCTTCGCCCATCGAGTCGCCTGATTACGGTTTTTCACTTCTATTTTCCTAAATATGTTATATAGGTGAGATTTTATCGTGTGTTCACTAATAAACATCGAATCAGCGATTTCCATATTAGAACCTCCCTCTTTTAACATTTGAAGAACTTGAATCTCTCGCCGAGTCAAATCAATCTCGAGTTCAGGTTCCTCAACTTGATATTTCTTAGCTTCGTAGTACGAGACTAGCTGGTCTAACATTCTTCTTGATAACCAATTATCTCCATCAAAGATCCCCTTCAAAGCTCTACAAAGGGTATCGATTGAGTCCGTCGGCTTGAAGATCCCCTTTAATAGCGGCCAACCAGCCAGCTCTTCAATCGCAAGTTCTTGAGTGATATTTAGTAAAATAGTTCCTATGACACGATCATCTGACTTTAAATGATTCATCATTTCTTCGGGCATGTCGGCGGAAAAATCGACCAATAAATAGTACTTTTCTAGACATAGATTTTGATTAGGATTATCAAAATTAATCGTCGTTATTTTAGTATCTACCCTTGATGCAAGCATATCCCTAAAGTTTTCACTTTGTAAGCTTTGTTGAGTAACTAATAGTACCTCTGGATTAATCTGAATACTTTCCATGTCTCTTCTCTACACATTATTTTAAACCATACCCACTACACTAGCCTTGTATAATTAGTATCTTAGTGCTAGATAATTAAGACTATGTTTATTTACGAGAGATTAAAATAGCTACAAGTTGAAATTTCAATTAAAAAAAAGTGTTTCTCACATGAGAAACACTTATCGCATTTTTCTATATTTGAATAGATATGACTCGCAAAAATAATTGACAAACCTCTTAATAAGAGTGTTCTGACATGTTGGATATATTATCTTTAGCCCAGATCAATGCCTGAACTCTATTTTTAACTTCAATTTTTTTAAAGATATTGTGCAAATGGGTTTTCACTGTATTTTCACTAACGAACAAGTTTTCAGCGATTTGCTGGTTAGAAGCCCCCATCGATAAAAATGTTATTATCTGCTTCTCACGCTTAGTAAGTATTGTGTGTGTATCTCTGCTGATTGGTTTAACATACCTTCTGAGATGAGTAATATACTGTTGAGAAAACTTCCGGCTAAACCACATCTCCCCCTGTAGGATTTTACCTATTCCAACATGTAAAGTGTGGATATCATCAGAGTTATAAAAAATACCGCTTAAGCAAGACCATACAAACAACTCTTCGGTTGGTATCCTCTTATCGCAATTTATCAAAATCTCCTTGGCGGAACTAAACTCTGCCTTTTTCAACGCCATATAATGCGAGTATATTTCATCACTTATAATACTGGAATCAAGAATAATTGTAGATATATGTCCTGACATAGCTTTAAAAGCCATGAGCTTATCTGGAGAGAGCAGAAATACATTGATTCTTAGTTTATTTTCTAGAATTTCTTTAAGTAACGATGACTGTAAACTGTCTTCTGTTACCAAAATGACATTACTTTTAGATTCGCTCTCCATTGCTATTCAAATCCTTTAATAGTTTGGGTTGAAATGAACAATAGATTTAGGTATGGAGAGATTATTGTCAAGTATGAAAAAGGTTGGGCTAAAAGGAAGGAAAATGGACGATAGTAACGCAGTTTATCAATTAAATAGAAAGATAAAAAAAGGGAGTATAAAACTCCCTCTTTATTAATGCACTGGCACTGAATTTTTCTGATTGAACTTACCAAAGTATTGTTCTAACACTTCAGGAGTTAACTTACCTTCAGCTTCTAGTTGTTTCAGTTCAGCAGCAATTTGTTTCTGCTCCTCTAGAGAAGGAAGTTTAACTTCAGGCTCTTGAGCCGCTTCTTGAGAGATCATCTCCAGCTCTTTTTCAAAGTCGTTCATCGATACTTACCAAATATAGTTAAAATCAAAAGCACTTCCTACATTCTACCCAACTCTAAAGCTTGAAGCTACCTACCATCTTGTCCAAACGAGAGGATAGATCACGCAGCTCTTGGCTAGCCGTAGCCAGTTCTTCTGCAGTCGCCGTGGTTGCTTCGTTGATAGCATTTATCTCTTCAATGTTTTGATTGATGGTATGAACGACTGTTGATTGCTCTTCAGTTGCCGTTGCCACTTGTGTGTTTCGGTCTGAAATATCGGCAATACGCTCAGATATATTCATCAACACTTCAACCGCTTCATCTGTTGATGCTACTCCTTCAAACGTTACCGCTTTACCAGCTTCCATTGCTGTTACTGCATCTTGAGCATCACTCTGAAGTTGATTAATCATCTTCTGAATTTCTTCTGTTGAGTCTGCTGTACGTGAAGCAAGGTTTCGAACCTCATCAGCTACTACAGCAAAACCACGGCCTTGCTCTCCAGCGCGAGCGGCTTCGATAGCTGCGTTTAAGGCAAGCAAATTAGTTTGCTCAGAGATATCACGAATTACGTCAAGAATTGAGCCAATATCTTTGGTCGTCGTTGCCAATTGAGCAACAACCATGCTTGTTGTTTCTACGTCACCAGCAAGACGACTGATTACTTCTTTTGCCTGAGTCACAACTTGTCGACCAGTTTGCGTATTGTCAGACGCTTGATTTGCGGTATCCGCGGCGGTCGCTGCGTTGGATGCAATCTCACTGATCGTCGCACCCATTTGGTTGATTGCTGTTACCACTTGAATCGTTTGATCTCTCTGCTCTTGACTATTGTCATGTGTGGTCGTCGCTTTATGAGAGACACCTTCTGCCGCTTCACTTAACGAGTTACTTGTCAAAGATACTTCTTTCATCGTCGCATGGATTTTCTCAATAAAGCCATTAAAGCCTTTTGACAGCTGAGCAATCTCGTCATTGCCTTTGATCTCGATACGCTGTGCGAGGTCACCTTCACCTTGTCCAAGATCGGTAAATCGATCCGCAATCAGCTTAATTGGATTGGTAATACTATTGGCTAACAACACACCCATCGCAATAAAGATTAGCGCTACAATCCCTGTAGTTAGCATCATTTTTTGACCAGTTGCATTTAGATCGGCGAACACTTCATTAACCGGTACGACACCAACTACAAACCAGTCCATTGAAGGAACATACAAGCTAGACACAAACATCTCTTGGCCTTCAAATTCTGTAGTTACAAGATTGAAGTTACCTTTGTTTAGCAGTTGAGATGCCTGACTACCGAATAGCTGATTAATAGAAGACTTGTTTTTACCTTGCTGACGGTGAATTTGGATATCACCTTTACTGTTGGTCAAAAAAACATAACCAGTTTTCTCAATCTTGAAGCCATTTAATAGCGAAACCATGTCGTCCATAGATTTAGACAGACCAGACATTGAAATACCCGATAGGTTCTGATAGTTCGCAAACATTTTCACATCACCATTCGTTTCCTGAAACACACTTACTGACGTTTCTTGGCCAGATGAAGTAAAACCAAAGAACCACCCGTCTTGTGAACGGTTTAGCTGACGTAGGAAACCATTTTGGTTCCAGTAATATGCTGTATCACGGTTTGCTACAGATGCATCATTTAATTGATACTGGGATTTCACATTGTTCAGTTGTTGAACTAACTGCGCTTCAACTTGCGGGTTGCGATCAGTTGTAGAAACAGCTTCAACCACAAACTCATTAGTAGCCAACTGTTTCGCTGCTTGTTGCATCTGAACAACTTCTCGATCAATTTCAGTATTGATTTGCTGCAACATTGCAGGTAACTCAATATCAATTAAGCGATGGCTTAAAACTTCTTTAGCATGACGCTGTGCCATCACACCAACAATAATCGTAGAGGCAAGTACAGCAAACGTAATACCAAGTACAACCTTTTGTTTAATACTCAATGAATTAAATTTAAGCATTTATGGACCTTCAATAGAATCACTCGTTATGTGCTGACATTTTATCAAATCAGCTGTGTGGGACTGCCTTTACAAGCAAATATTCACGCAGGTTATATCGACATCACAGCGGAAAACTAAAGGTTTTTCTCACATTTTTTTGAAACTGTTGTGCAACTCAATATTTAGTGACAAAAGACACAGCTAACAAGCTGTTGCAATTACTATATGCACCCCAATATTGAAAAGATAAATTACGTGTCCAAGCCGGAACTTTTCTCGACGATCCAAGGACAAATACTCAAAACAAGAATCATATGGATACCAGAGAGTCCAAAAAATGCACAAAACAAACTTCGAAACTCTTCAAAGCTACTTAGAGTCTCAGATCATTGGTCAGCATGATCTCGTTAAACAGCTTCTCATTGCTCTACTTGCCGATGGGCATATCTTGGTTGAAGGTCCTCCTGGATTGGCTAAGACCCGTGCGGTGAAATCTCTATCGGATTGTGTAGAAGGTGATTTCCACCGTATTCAGTTCACACCAGACCTACTGCCAGCCGATTTGACGGGTACCGATATCTTCCGTCCAGAAACGGGCGAATTTACCTTCCAGTCGGGTCCTATTTTCAACTCACTGATCCTTGCTGATGAGATCAACCGTGCGCCAGCTAAAGTGCAAGCCGCCATGCTTGAAGCCATGGCTGAGAAGCAAGTGACTGCAGGACGAAACACATACGCACTCCCAGAGCTATTCTTGGTGATGGCGACGCAAAACCCAATCGAGCAAGAAGGTACTTACCCGCTGCCAGAAGCACAGCTTGATCGTTTCTTACTGCACCTTGATGTGGATTACCCAGATGCGGAACACGAGTTGGCTATCTTGCGCATCAACCGTGGAGAAGCAAAAGGCGAAGCGACGATTGAACGCCCAAGCTTGAGCCAAGAAGACATCTTCGCTGCACGCAAAGAAGTGCTCAACATCCACATGGCAGACGCAATCGAACAATACATCGTTCGTCTTGTGATGGCGACTCGACAGCCAAGCGATTACGACTCAGAGCTTGCGAAATGGCTATCTATGGGTGTGAGTCCACGTGCGACAATTGCGCTTGACCGTTGCGCTCGCGCTCATGCGTGGCTGGCAGGTCGTGACTTCGTCTCACCAGAAGATGTTCAAGCCATGGCTTACCCTGTACTACGCCACCGTCTGCTGCTTAGTTACCACGCTCAGGCAGAAGGCATTACAGCAAATCAGGTTATCGACAAGCTTCTTAACCTTGTAGGTAGCGCATAACGTAGGTAGGTGACATGTCTGCATCATATGCATTGCCACCTCATGCGAATGGGGTGACATTAACCCTTGAAGAGCTGCTTCAATATCGCACTCAATCGGTTCGTTGGTTGCCACCAGCACAGAGTATTTGGTCGCAAATGAGTGGTAACCATACTAGCCGTCAAAAAGGGCGCGGTATGGACTTTATGGAAGTACGCCAATACCAAGCGGGTGATGATATTCGCAGCATCGATTGGCGAGTTACAGCTCGAACGGGAAAAGCGCACACCAAGTTGTTTTCTGAAGACAAAGAGCAAGCGGTGATCTTATACATCGACTTAAGCCCTAGCATGCACTTTGGCTCCCAATACGTATTGAAGTCGGTTCAACTGGCGCACTTCGCTAGCGTCTTGATTTGGTTAACGTTAGCCAAAAAAGACCGCATCGGCGCAGTGATAGATGATGGTTCCCAGTGTATTGAGTTCCGCCCTTCTTCTTTACAAAAGCAAGGGCTGAGAATTCTTGACGCGATAGTGAATACTCACAATCAATTGCTTACGAATCAACAGGCTGACAGCACACGCACATTGCCTTACATGAACGCAATTGAAACGCTACACAACCTGACGCCGAAAGGCAGTGAGCTTATTCTGCTGAGCGACTTTGCTCAAGTGGAAGAGAAAGAACTGGTTCAACTGCGTCGATTAAAGCAACACAACAGCGTTCGTGCAGTGCAGTTTTATGACCCTCTAGAGCGAGGTGAAACCGACTTTCGAGGCCAAGCGAAAGCATCCGATGGTCATCGAAGTCAGTGGTTTAATTTCGGTTCGAAAGGACAGCGCCAGGAGTTGGAGTCTCACTTCGTTAAGCATCAGCAAGCCATCAAACAGCAGTGTCATTCGATGGCGATTCCATTTAACAGTCTGTCGAGCGGGTTACCGCTGGTTCAGCAGTTAAGCTAATCAAAGCAACAACATACAAATCATTCAAGCAGTAGTAATAATAATGACAACGAATAATCAAAGCCTAAACCTTGAACCTTTAATCCTACCGAATGCACCTGATTGGTTCCCACTTGCTTGGGGATGGTGGGCTGTTTTGGGCGGTGTAGTTCTCTCCATCTTAATCGTCGTACTGTACTTAAGATGGCGTACAAAGCGTCTTGTTGCTAAGAAGACCGCATTGAGATTGTTGACCAATCCGATCACACCACACACACCGTCTTCTGCATTAGAGGTTCTTCGTCAAGCGGCTTTGAGTTACTTCCCTCGTGAAGACATCGCGCCATTAACAGGTTCTGCTTGGTACGAGTTTCTTGATAGCTACACCAAAGAAACTCGATTTGTCGACAAACAACAACAGTGGCAAGCGGCGCTGTATCAAAAGTCTGGTCAAGAGCAGCATCAAGCCTTAATTGATGATTGCGCTTTCTGGATTGAAACCGCATTGCCACCAAAGAAAAAGGCAAAAACTCGTGACTGAGGCAACTCTCGTTTCGAGCCTCTCTCAGTGGTTGAACATTGAGTTTGTCTGGTGGTGGGCATTATTGTTATTGTTACTGCCCCTACCTTGGCTGATTTATAAGTTCTTCCCTGAAGAGACTCAGCAAGCTGAAATTAAGCTGGCGTACCTGCCAGACAATAAACACAGCAATAAACCAAAGCAGGTCGTGCAAAAATTCCTGTCTATTGGCGTATGGGCTCTGTTGGTTGTCGCTTGTGCTCGCCCAGTTTGGTACGGCGATCCGGTTGAGTTCCAACCAAAATACCGCGACATGATGTTAGTGGTCGACTTATCTGGCTCTATGCAGAAAGAAGACATGAACGACAACGGTGAATACATTGACCGTCTAACCGCCGTCAAAAGAGTCCTATCTGATTTCGTAGAAAAACGCCAAGGTGACCGCTTAGGTGTAGTTCTATTTGGTGATCATGCATATCTACAAACGCCGCTAACCGCTGACCGTAAAACCGTGATGCAACAGATCAATCAAACCGTCATTGGCTTGGTTGGTCAGCGCACAGCGATTGGTGATGGTATCGGCTTAGGTACCAAAACCTTTGTAGACAGTGACGCACCACAACGTGTGATGATCTTGCTCAGTGATGGTAGCAATACTGCTGGTGTACTTGATCCGCTTGAAGCCGCTGAAATCGCTAAAAAATACAACGCAACCATCTACACCGTAGGTGTGGGCGCTGGTGAAATGATGGTGAAAGACTTCTTCATGACTCGCAAAGTCAATACCGCCTCAGACCTTGATGAGCAAACGCTGACCAAGATTGCAGAGATGACAGGTGGTAAATACTTCCGAGCGCGCGATGCAAAAGAACTTGAAACTATCTACGACACCATTAATCAACTAGAGCCAGTTTCTAGCGATACACAAACATGGCGCCCTCAGTCGGAATGGTTCCCTTACCCACTAGGTGCTGCACTTGTGCTTTCCGTGTTCCTGTTTGTTCTAAGGAGAAAACATGGCTGAGTTTACTTTCCTAAATCCTTATTGGTTGTTGGGTTTGCTCGTTATTCCCGTCGTCCTTGCGATTAACAGCCAATACAGAACCAAAAAGTCATCGTTGATTGCGCCCCATTTAGCCAAAATGCTTGGTCATTCAGTGAAAACCAAGCACCACTTCGTCATTTGGGGATTAGCATGGGCGATCGCTTGTCTTGCTCTGGCAGGTCCAAGTTGGCAATCCAACACTCGCCCAAGCTTTGAACTAAGCCAAAACCGAGTGTTAGTTCTGGATATGTCGCGCTCTATGTACGCAACGGATGTGAAGCCAAATCGCCTGTCTCAAACGCGCTATAAAGCGTTGGATTTATTGCCGAAATGGAAAGAAGGTTCAACAGGTTTAGTCGCGTATGCGGGCGATGCTTATACGTTAAGCCCACTGACGACAGATTCCAACACACTCGCTGGCATCATCGAAAACTTGTCTCCTGAGTTAATGCCGTATCAAGGTTCCAACTTACCATCAGCGATTGAAAGCGCACTTGATCAGTTTACTCAAGCGGGCGTCAATCAAGGTGACATCGTCGTACTGGCAGATGATTTGGATGACTCTGAATTGTCTCGCTCATTAGCGTTATTAAACGGTAAAGACATTCGTGTGTCAGTACTCGCTATCGGCACATCAACTGGTGCACCAATTGCTCTTCCGGATGGTTCTTTAATGAAGAGTCGACAAGGCAACACCGTGGTAGCGAAGACTAACCTGAAAAACTTACAGAAGTTAGCCAAAGAGACCGGCGGATTATTTGTGCCAATTCAACACAATAACCGTGATGTTGAGAACATTGCCGCGTTTACCAATAACGCGAGTAACAACCTTGCCGCCAAGCAAAGTGACGACGTGAAAACCGACTCTCGCTTGAACAGTGGTTTCTGGTTGCTACCTCTGCTGTTGATTCCTGCTGCCCTACTCTTCCGTCGAGGCATGATTTGGGTACTGGTTGCGACTGTGGTACCGATGAGTTGGACACCAAAAGCGGAAGCGAATGTGTTCTTGAATCAAAACCAACAAGGCGAGCAGCTTTATCAACAGGGTGAATACGAAAAAGCCCAAAGTACCTTTACTGATCCTAACTGGAAAGGTGCAGCAAGCTACCAAGCTGGGGATTACGAAAGCGCGATTGAAGCGTTTTCTCATAACCAAAGCCTTGATGGCCGTTACAACTTAGCCAATTCACTGGCTCAAAATGGACAACTTGAAGACGCAGCCGATCTCTACAAGCAGCTTGTCCAAGAGAAACCGGACTTTGAGGCTGCAAAAAAGAATCTGTCGGTTGTAGAGGAGAAACTGAAGCAACAGCAGCAACAGCAGCAACAGCAGCAACAGCAGCAACAGCAGCAACAGCAGCAACAGCAGCAACAGCAGCAACAGCAGCAACAGCAGCAACAGCAGCAACAGCAGCAACAGCAGCAACAGCAGCAACAGCA
>NZ_JBQEQR010000022.1:0-7419 GCF_052037695.1 Vibrio sp. WZ-1
ACCATCAACATGCGAAACTGTACGATAAATCTGTGGCATACATCATTCCTATTTGATTAAGCCTAAGAACTATATGGGGATTATGATTTTGATAATCAACCTTGCACATAACGCCCTGTTAAGGTGTGAGCAACGCAATACCGAAGCTCCCGCATACCACCTTAAACACTAAACGCAACGCATAGTGAAAATGCCACGCGTTGCGAATCACTCTTAAACAGTTTGTTATAAGCGTGCTCACCAGTTGGGTGTAAGTAGCCCGGGACAAATTTCTACGAATTGAAACTCTGTAAGATCCCAATATTCAAAGCGCCTTTTCTGCGCCATACCACACCATTGTTGAGAGAGTATGAATGAATTTCCAAGCTTAATACCGTAACACTCGTCATATTCTGTGATCTCTAGAATGTGGTATATACGATTAGCACCAACAGGTTCTTTCAACCAATATGGCACAAGGTATTTAGCATTACGCCCTTTAAGGTTCGGTTTGCCTAAACTCTTATTTATCCACACCACATCATGATGAGAAACGTCTTCTGTAAACTCTTCAGTTTCAGGTACTACTAGAACACTGATACTTTGCATTATTCCTCCAAGCTTATAACGCCCTGTTAAGGTGTGAGCAACGCAATACCTGAGCCGCCGCATACCACCTTAAACACTAAACGCAACGCATAGTCAAAATGCCACGCGTTGCGAATCACTCTTAAACAGTTTGTTATGTAACATGTGTCGTAACTGATTGCACCAAAAATGAGCTCAGATTAATATAAATCAGTTTCACATATAAGAGGTCTTTATGAAGCTGATCAACATTGCCGAGGGCGGCAAAATCGGTGATTTAAAACTAAACAACAATATTGTAGTTACTGATGATATGTCTCAAGTTGTGTTTGTGGATATCGGAAAAAATGGCGAAGTTTTAAACTTAGATGCTGATGGAAACCAAGTAATGACTCCAGAAGCATACTCAGCTTACCTCGATTCACGAGTAAAAGAGCTCCAAATACCTCTAAAAGAAGTTACCGACGAGCTAGAAGGCATCTCCAACGACATCGATAAAGCAAAAATCAAGCGCCAACTCAAAGTAGTAAGAGATACACTAAATTCTGTAACTACGAGCGATGGAGGTAAATTTAACTACCTCCGAGCAGTATCTCAGCTAACAGATATCTGCAAAAACCTCGGATATGGCGTTCTAGCGGGAATAATTACAACTAAGTTAGGCTTCTAAGGCAGTACAAGGGGAAACTCTCCCCTTGTTACATAACGCCCTGTTAAGGTGTGAGCAACGCAATACCGATGCCGCCGCATACCACCTTAATCACTAAAACCAACGCATAGTAAAAATGCCACGCGTTGCGAATCACTCTTAAACAGTTTGTTATAAATCAGTATTCCTCGAAAGCCTGAGAAACTCACGACCAATTTTATCTGAGTACTTTGCCGCTATTTGCAGCATTACAATTGTATCCATCGAGGGCTTATAGGTCAGTAATGTACTCGTTACCCCGAGTAAACTAATGGCTGTAGCATGAGCCGGATCTGTCATACCTGAATTGCTTTGCCCAACTACTAATATGTCTTCGCTACAATCAACAAGCGCTAAGCGGTTTCTCAAACCTTTCGAGCCTGCATGAATATTTTGGCTTGCCCATTTATAATAAGGGCGCATATGTTCAAGCCCCACGTCTTTCTCAATAGCACCGAATCCTACGCGACTATGTCCCGGAAACAAATATGCAGCCCACCCATAATGCCCGGCGTAGCTTCTACCGTATTTTATGATGAGATCATCGTAAACCTTTTTCAATTCATTCATTTCTATATCTGTTGGTCCCTTTGCTTGTAACCGGTCTTCGTATTTACGATGCTCTTTCATAGCGTCATAAGCATCCACAACATCATGAAAATAAAAGCGTTCGGCACACTCTTGACCGTGATTAAAAATGAATAAGGCAGTGGCATTCACTTCATGTAACGCTCTCCATCTTGAGTGTGCAGCATCAGGGAACCCACTCTTTAATAAGCATAAAATTTCGTTTGCTATGTGGCAGGCTCTAGCGTGATGACGAACTAATAGGTCAAATATCAAGTCCCCTTGTTCTGCTGCTTCTGGGCGATACTTTGAATTTAGAGTTGCTCCCGCTTCAGTACAGATTACGATATGCGTTTCAAGTAGATCAAAAGCCGATTGCCATTTTTCAACATTCATATCCGCAAACGAGCTAAAATCTGACCTGCGATGTGAAAGCATTTCAGGCATTGAGGAATGCAATGATTTACCGATCATTTCTACAAATTCTGGAGTTAAGTCAGCAACCAGCTTTTTGATATCTAGCTCTCGCGCTTTAGCTGGGTTATCAGCAACCAAATCCTCGAGGATTTTATTGAATTGTTCTTGAATAGTTCTCATAAATATTTCTGATTTATAACGCCGCATTAAGGTGTGAGCAACGCAACCACGAAACTTAACCATACCGCCGTAAGCACTAAACCCAACGATGGAATGAAAAATGCCAAGCGTTGGGAATCACTCTTAAATGCTTTGTTATGTCTCTAGTTCAACACGCAAAGACTTCAACTGGGTTTCGGAAGAAGCATAGACCTGTTCATGCGAGGCACTAAGCGTAATTTGGTTAAACTGTTCAACAGAGGCCTTATCAAAGCTCATTTCTGACACTGAACCAAATATATCCTTTTCAACTAAAAATACAGCCAATTCTGGAGATAAGGGATAATATAGACCAAATTCCTCTGTTTGTTGGTTCTGGTCTGTTTTTGTGTCTAAGAAATTAACCACTGGTTGATCGCTAGTAATAAATGGCGTGTCACTGATGTTTCTTGCTATCACCAATTTATAATTTGATCGATTCACATACAAGTTTGCCGCTAATTTCGCTGAAAAGACAATACGAATTAAGTTTGCACACTTTATTATTTGTTCTCGGTTAACACCCGTAACACCAGAAACTAATGCATCGTGGTGCTTTTTTGTACGCAAATACTGCATACATAAATAGTTTAGAAAGTGTGCGGCACTTTCATCATTTTCAAAGAAACTTACGTCTCCCAATAAAAGTTTCGTAAGACAGGGATCACCTTGTAACTCAATTTCCGACTGAATTTCCTCTTCTAGGTTATTAGCGTAGTGCTGCTTCAGTTTCTCAATATCAGAATCGCTGCCGTCAGATTTTAACTTTTCAACTTGTTCAACATGGCGAAAGAGAGAAAATAGTCCCTCGTAAATTTCGCTAACCGTTTCATCCACATCAGATAAAAACATATCCCTAACAAAGTTAATATCTTGTTCGGACAGACAATTAACTTTATAAAAATAGCTCTTCTGGCCAACATTCATCAAATCCGCGGTTGAAAATACATGCTGTTTATTTCTCATACATGCAAGTTTCTCATCTACGAGCCAAGACTTTAGGTATCGTCTCCAAACGTAATGCTGTTTTTTCTTTTTCTGATCGAACATCTATTTTTCCTCCGGAGACATAACGCCCAATTAACGTGTGAGCAGCGCAAACACTGAACTTGAATACTGCGCCGTAAACACTAGATTCAACCCGAAGTGAAAGCGCCGAGCGTTGCGAATCACTGTTGAATTGTTTGTTATGTTTTACCACAAGTTACTGACTTAATTGAGAAAGAACTGCTATTTCTAACTAGTTTTCTGAAGCAAACCACAGGGCTGAAACCAACTTGACCAGCAAAGGCGACCAGCCTAAAACAAGTAAGTCCACTTCCCTGCCCAATGAGGCAACCCGACTAAACTCCAACAAGTGCCCTTTCTTTCCGACTAAAGCGCAAAGCAGTGGCTAATTGCCGAGGCAACTGCTGAGCCAAAATGCTAATTGGCTATGAACCTAAAAGCGACTTTAAGCCAGTTAAACAAGAAGCCAACTGCCACGACCTGACAATGAAGCAACCCACGAACATTGGCATGTTTTACGGGCTGAGAGATTCAAGAGCTTAGACCGACAATGCGGATTTGCTGAGTCTACTAGGGACGAACTGCCATAGGGACAAAGAACTAGAGCCTAAGACCTTTAAGCCTTTGAAATACAAGTAAACATAACGCCCTGTTAAGGTGTGAGCAACGCAATACCGATGCCGCCGCATACCACCTTCAACACTAAACGCAACGCATAGTAAAAATGCCACGCGTTGCGAATCACTCTTAAACAGTTTGTTAGGTTTATGATTTTACGAAGTAAGTGACAGTATTCTTTGAATATAAGCTGCTTTAGCCTCAGGATAATCTTGCCTACTGACGCCATTTGCAACTAAGCCCTGTTTGAGGGCATTGTACTCGATTAGCAACTCTCGGTTTTGAATGTGAGCATCTCTAAATTGAATATGTCTTCTTAACTTTGAGTCACCCTTCTTATAAGCATGAACATGGATATAATCGAAACGTTCGTTATTGTTGTAATATGTAAAGAAACAACGACCTTCAACACCCTGCTCTCCTTTGCAAGTAAAGCCTAGAGATTCGAGCGCTAGAATGTTTTGCTTAAGAGTTAAATTGTCATTATATGCGATACCTATATCTATTATCGGTTTTGCAATTGAGCCTGGGGTCGCTGTACTACCTATATGATAAATTGCCACACCGCTCAAATTAGGCGCAATCGCGCTAACAATGAGATCATAGGCTTCAGACCATGTATGGACGTAGTCGGTTAACTGGACTGTAAAACGCTCTAGCCCTACACCTAACTCCTCAAGTCGCTTTATCAACTCAGATTTATCCACTTTAACTTCCCATGTTAACTCGTAAACCTAACGCCCAATTAAGGTGTGAAGCATGCAATACCGATGCTACCGCATACCACTTTAATCACTAAAATCAACGCATAGTAAAAATGCCACGCGTGCTGAATCACTCTTAAATTGTTTGTTATGTTTCTTGTTCACTGTTTTCTTTAGATTTAGACCCCGAGAAAGCCCCCGTTAAATCACTAATAATTTTTGTTGCTAGTTTGTACCCTTGAGCCCGGTGCCAAGTGCCGATAATAAGAACGATATTTGCAAAAAACAAACCTACTAATGTAGCTATTTTGAGGATAACTAATTTGGTAATTGGTTCATCTACTTGCATTTCGAAATACAAGCTATAGCCACTAATACCTATGAAAAACAGAGGAATGGCGTAAGGTTTGATAGTAGATGTCAGTTTTTTTGAAGCATTTTGAATCTGAACTACGGGATCCAAATTCTGACAATCAGTTTTACTTTGAGATGCTCGGATCTGCAATGATGCGACCCATATTATGAGTATCGCATTTATAAGGATCGAAACCCAATCCATGATTAACTCCTATTTGAAATTGAAACATAACGCCGCATTAAGGTGTGAGCAACGCTACCACGAAACCCAACCAGACCACCGTAAACACAAAACCCAACCATGGAATGAAAAATGCCAGGCGTTGGGAATCACTCTTAAATGCTTTGTTATGCTAATACTTTCCAGGTACTGCAAACTTAATTTCACAGGATGGGCAGTATTCTCTACCGGCTGGGATAATTGCTGTACAACTAGGTATTCCACACTTTTCAGCTAAGCAAGGTACTACATTATTTTCATATACATACTTTTGTTTTTCTGAAAGAGGCTTGCTTTCTTCCCCAAGCAACTGACGAACTATTCCTGACTCAGCATCGCTACCACCATTGATTTCCAAATAGTGATTAAGAGCTTCTTCTCTCTCATCATCTGTTAACTGCTCTGCTGCTGCTTTGAAATCAAATGACATTACTCACTCCAATACAAAATTGATCTTGGAACAGTGTACTCAATTTGACTTAAATTTCTGTGTTGGGCACAGCAGTATTCTCGATACTTTGCGGCGAAATTAGCATAACGCCCAATTAACGTGTGAGCAGCGCAGCCACTGTACTTAACCACTGCGCCGTAAACACTTAACTCAACCCGAAGTGAGAGCGCCAAGCGTTGCGAATCACTGTTGAATTGTTTGTTATGTTTTACCACAAGTTACTGACTTAATTGAGAAAGAACTGCTATTTCAAGCCAGTTTTCTGAACCCAACCACAAGGCTAGAGCCTACTTGACCACCAAAGGCGACAAACCTAAAACGTGTAAGTCCACTTCTCTTCCCAATGAGGCAACCCGACTTAGCTTCAACAAATGCCCTTTCTTTCCAACCAAAGCGCAAAACAATGCTGAATTGCCGAGGCAACTGCCAAGCTGAAATGCTAATTGGCTAAGAACCTCAAAGCGACTTTGAGCCAGTTAAACAAGAAGCCAACCGCCACGACCTGACAATGAAGCAACCCGCGAACATTGGCACGTTTTACGGCCTGAATGATTCAAGAACTTAGACCGACAATGCGGATTTGCTGAGTCTACTAGGGACGGATTGCCAGAGGGACAAAGAACTAGAGCCTAAGACCTTTAAGCCTTTGAATTTAAAGTAAACATAACGCCGCATTAAGGTGTGAGCGGCGCTTGGCTATACCTGAGCGAAGCGAAACTGCCAAGCGTTGCGAATCACTCTTAAATGCTTTGTTATGCAGCTATGGACACAACAGCTCGAACTTAGCTGGTAGTTTTCCACCAGAGGTGTAAGAGCAGGCTGTTACGACCACCTTACACTCCCCTACTACTTTATACTCACCAGCACTCATTATTTCGGATTCATTATTGATATATACATTACAGCGATTCGAGTAGTTATTGTAATCCTTAAAGCCAACCTGAACACTCCCACCCCTTAAGCTTTTTGCTTCTCCTTGAGAGAGGGAAAAATCTACTCTTTTGAGCTGGATGTTAGCAAGCTTAGACTGAAGTAATTCTACCTTTTGGTTAGTTTCAGACAAATCGGCTTGAAGGCGCTCAACTTCAGCTTGTTCACCTTTAAGCTCTTTCTCAAGGTTAGAGATTACCCTAACTTGCCTTTCAAGCATCAGCCTTTCATCGATGGAAAGCTTTAAGCTGTCAGCTGCATCCGTTGCTTTAGACAAGAACTCTTCAGTATTTAAAGCACTTGAATTTTTATAACTTTCGACTGTGTGCTGTAAAGCCTTTACTTCAGATTGACTTGAGGCCGCGCCGTAATAATAAGTAATAGTGCAAATAGCTGCTGCAAGCACTGTTAAGCTGGAAAAACCAGCGATCTCCCATTGTGTTCTGTTCATGGGTACAAACCTCTGAAATATCTAAATTAAAACTAGGAACATTGTAACGAATTTCATGCCGACGCAGATTACAATTTTTATGTCTATCAGGAGCTACTGCTGCATAACGCCCTGTTAAGGTGTGAGCAACGCAATACCGAAGCCGCCGCATACCACCTTAACCACTAAAACCAACGCATAATAAAAATGCCACGCGTTGCGAATCACTCTTAAACAGTTTGTTAGCCGCTCATTCCCAAAGGT